>DASZWQ010000017.1 GCA_035546535.1 Pirellulales bacterium
TGAGTTGTTCGCTTACACTGGTACGCTTACGGACAATGGATTGTCTCTCGGTAGCCTGCCCAGCGGGTTTGGTTACAAGCTCGACGAAGTGTCGACGCCTGGCGAAGTGCGTTTGGACGTGACTTCCCTGGCTTCGTTGCCAGGCGACGTCAACCACGACGGGATCGTCAACAGTCAGGATCTTGCGTTGATTTCGAGTAACTGGCTGGCCGCGGGAACGAATCTGGCCGGCGATGCCAACCATGATGGGATCGTCAATAGTCAAGACCTTGCCCTGGTCTCGTCGAACTGGCTGGCCTCATCGCAGGGCGGTGGCGCGCTGGCTGTTCCCAGTGCAGCGCCGGTACCTGAGCCGGGCGGCTTAGTGCTCGCGGCCATCGCCGTGGCGCTTACAGGCAATGGGCTGCGGCAGAGACGCCGCCGCAGCACCGGACCGCGGACAATCTACGGCTGACGTCGCCCCTCATCTGAACAAGTGATTGCTCGCTCGGGGTCGGCGATAGTTGCGTCCTCGTTGGACGTGTGGGCTGCACATAGCGACATTGCGCAAGCGACTGCAGCCCGACTGCGGCGTGTCCGTTCGAGTACATCCACGTGGGGCCGCTTGCCGGATCGTCGGCAGGCGGCCCTTTTGTTTGCGCGATGGCCCTTTTCCAGGAGTACGATGCGCGGATGCGTCTTAACGAAAGCCGCCGTGGTCGGTAAGCTTGCGTTGATGGATTCTCGATCCGCTGAGGACACCCGATGACCGAAACTGTCGATCAAGTCCGCGTCACCGGGTTTGGTGACTTACTTGCGGCTGCTGTCACACGAGCGGGCAGCCCCGTCGTTGTGGGGCTCGACCCGCGCTGGCAGGAACTGCCCGACAAGCTCAAAGAGGGCAGCAACGGCGACTTTTCCGCTCGCAGCAACGCTTATGTGAGATTCTGCCGTGAGATCATCGACGTGGTCAAAGACCGCGTTGCGCTCGTCAAACCGCAGGTCGCCTTCTTTGAGCAACTCGGTCCCCCGGGAATGCAAGCTTTGGGGGAAATGATTCGCTATGCCCGGGAATGCGGGTTGATCGTGATCGCCGATGGCAAGCGTAACGACATCGGTTCCACGGCCGAGGCATACGCCGACGCCTGGATGGGTGCCAACAGCGCCTGGCAAGCGGACGCCCTTACCGTGAGCCCTTACTTGGGCAGTGACAGCCTCGCCCCCTTTGTCCTGACAGCGCACGAACGCGGGGCCGGTTTATTCGTGCTCGCCAAAACATCAAACCCGGGTGGTGGACAGTTTCAGGACCTGGATTCTGGGGGCCGCCCCCTGTATCGCCACGTGGCCGATCACATCGAACAATTGGCGGCAGCCAGCGCCGGCTCGAGCGGATATGGTTCGGTAGGCGCGGTGGTGGGAGCGACCTATCCCGGTCAGCTCGGCGAACTTCGCGCGGCATTACCGCACGCGTGGCTGCTAGTGCCAGGTTTTGGCAGCCAGGGGGGCTCGTCGCATGACGTCGCGCCGGCCTTTGATGCGCGCGGCCTAGGCGCAGTAATCAACAATTCTCGCGGAATCATCTTTGCCTATCGCCGCCGAGAATATGCCCATCTCAAGGGCGGCCGATGGCAAGACGCCGTGGCACAGGCCACGGACGACATGATCGCGAGCCTGCACGCCGATACGGCCGCGGGACGACTGAGAGCGTGATCACCGCCTCTCTCACCGTCCCTTTCCTCGCGCTCCGCCGGTGATTCAACTCTCGTCGCTGGCGCGCAGCCAGGGAGTAAGCGTCAGGTCGGCTGCGCAAATCTCTTCGGACTTGAAATAGAGCGCGATCTCGCGCTGCGCCGCTTCAGGTCCATCCGAGGCATGCACCAGGTTCATCTGCCGGCTGGAACTGAAGTCGCCCCGGATCGTCCCGGCCGCGGCTTTCAGGCCGCTGGTAGCGCCCAGAATCTCGCGCACCACGCGAATGGCTTCCAGCCCTTCCACGATCGCGGCCACGATCGGACCACCCGTGATGAAACCCTCGAGCGCTGGGTAAAAGGGCTTCGTCACATGCTCGGCATAATGTTCCTTAGCCAATTTGGGCGTCACACGCATCATCTTCATGGCAATGATGTTAAAGCCCTTGTCCTCGAAGCGGCTGATGATGCGGCCCATCAAACGGCGCTGCACACAATCGGGCTTGAGTAAAATCAAGGTTCGTTCCATGGCGAAAAATCTCCGTACGTCGTGTTTGAGAATTGCGCGCGAGGCGCAGTCCGAGCCGTGCGACCTTGGTCACGAGGCGTTCGGCGTTGCCGAGGCGCTATTATGCAGGTCTGAAACTCTGAAACGGCAAGGGCACACTGAAAGCCGAGGATTCTAGGGTATCGCCTGCCGAGCCTCAAGCGGGGCACCGCGATCAACGCTGCCGATCTTGTTTGACAAAGCCCGTATCCGCAAGGCGATCGCGCGCAGGTCGTCGTCAATGCTGGCCAAAGTCCCGCGCAAGCAGGGCGGGCAATTCTCTGCTGTGGATCAAGTTTGCCCCTCCTTCACTCAGCGATTTCAGAGCTGATGCAGCGTCACCCGGTGTTAGGTCGATACCACGGCAGCCATCGACAACGATCCACACGGTAAATCCCAGCCGCAGTGCGTCCAAAGCGCTATACGCCACGCAATATTCCGTCGCCAGGCCTAGCAGGAAAAGCTGCCGCACGTTGGCAGAACGCAAGAAATCCTCCAAGCCCGTGGCACGCCCGCGCGTGTTGTCAAAAAAGGCGCTGTAACTGTCGACGCTCGAATCTGTCCCTTTCTGAATGATCCGGGTGATGTCCTCGGCGTTCAGTCCCGCGGCAAGCGCCGCACCGTGCGAACCTTGTACGCAGTGTACAGGCCAAAGTGTCTGTCGCTGGCCGCCAACGTCGATGACATCGCCCGGCCGCCGGCCAGCATGATTGACGGCAAAGCTCACATGGTCAGCGGGATGCCAATCCTGCGTCGCGACAACGAGTTCGAACAGAGGTGCAACGTGGTTCGCGACGGCTACGATTTCATTGCCACAGGGGACCGGCAGCGCGCCGCCTGGCAAGAAGTCATTCTGCAAATCGATGATGACTAAAGCCCGGCCCGGCCCCATCATTTTCGGGCGAAGCTCCTCGCTTAGCGCGCAGAACGCGCAATGGCGTTCTCTGGAGAGGATCAGAATTCATCGGGCAATTCTTCTCCACCGGCCGGAGAGAACAGTCCAACAACAATGGTAGGATTCTTCTTGGCATCGATACGGCGCGCGACACCGTCGCCAAAGACGGCCAGAAAATACGGCTTGGCGAGATGCGTCAGATTAATGGTCGGATCGGCACGATCGAGTTTTTGATCCTCCGGCTTGGTCCATTCCACGCCACGACCGTCGAACAGCTCGACAACCAGGATCGTCTTCGACTTTCCATCCGTCAGGCTGTCGGGCTTTGGCCCCTCCTTGCCTTCGAATACCGTGCCAACTCCCGTGGGCATCACGTATTGCGTCTTGCCGTCAAAAAGATGACCGGGATTGCGATACACGACGGGCATACGCTTGATGAGCTTCTTATTGTGTTCGCTGTCCCACGGCTCATCGAGATGGAATTGGTCGTACAGCGCCTGCTGCCCGAGTTGTGGCAGCAGGTGAACGCGCCAACTCAACAGCGGCTTGCCATCCGGGCCGTAACTGGCCGGTGCAGGATAGGTGCCCTTGGCCGCGGCATATTCATTCAAAGCGGCGCCGATCGTTGCCAACTTTTCTTCCGAGGCCTGAACGGTGGCCTTCTCCCAGGAGTTCCGGTACGAGCTGATCATAGTTGGTCCGATCATCGTGATCTGATTCTGAACGGGCCGGCCGCCGTAACTTACTTTGAGCTCGTTCCCCTCGCGCGAATGCACCAACAACTCCTTGATGTCGCCGAGCAGATTTCGCAAAGCCTCGGTCTGCGCTCCGGCACGCATATCCCCCCCTCCGTCGTCCGAACCGGCCGTCATCTCTTCGACGGTGTCCACCACCTTGTCAACCACGTTGGCAACGAACGTGTCGGTGGCGATCGCGGCGTCTTCATCTTTGGCGCGCAGGGTCGCGCTCAACGACGTATACGGGGCGATATCGAATTTGAGGACCGCCTCGTCGATATTGCCCGGTAGCTTTTTGATGCCGTCATACGGTGGGGCGTCAAAGGGAGCCGGCAGCTTTGTGAACACGAGAAACGCGCTGATTTGTGGCCGAATGGCCGCCACCTCGACCACGGCGGTCGCCGCCGACGAATCATCCATTTTCCGCAGGGTATTCAACAGTGGGCTATCGGCATCCTTGTCGGCTGACATCATCTTCTTCAAAGTTTCCTCGTTGGCCTCGAGGATCACGCGATCCGCGATGGCGCACACGCACGGCACGCTTTTATCCTGAGACCGGTAATACTTGTGATCGCCGTCGGCAACTTCTTCCCATTCCGGGCTGCGGATATGCAGGAACGCGTCCATATCGACGGGTTGCTTGAAACGCTGGATCGATCCTACGTAGTACTCGCCAAGCTTCTTACCCAATCCGCCGATAAGTATGATCTGATCGGTGGCGTCCAAGTCGTACCCCATCAGCTTCAAGGGATCTTTCAGATCCCTGTTCACCAACTGGAAATTGGGCGCATTGGTCAATTGCAAGGAATCTGCAACAAAGGCAAAGACCGCCTCAGCTGGAATATACGAGACGTCGATCGGCTTGGGCTCCTTCAGCTTCCTTCCGGGGCCTACGATGTCGACGATGATGGGGCCCGGTGCTTCGATTTTCTGCTTGCGGCCGCACCCACTGACGCTGACGGCAATGCCGATGATCGATACGATGGCGGCGATCGACATGACGACGCCCACCCGCGCTGCTGCTGCTGCTGCGTACCTCGCTCGCAATGGACACCTCCCAAGGAAACCGACAATACGATGATGACGAAAGAGACGCACCTTCGCGCACTGCGGCAAATAGTCGCTCGGCGAGGCGTCTCCTTCCGAGCCTGCAAAGCACTTCTGCGGCGCCGGCAAATGCTCGCACTCTATTCCGAGGCGACCGCATCCCCCCGACGGAACATTCTACTGCGCACTAAATATATGCTGCGCACTCGGCACTATGCAAGAACCGCCGAGATCGGAGGTGCGCCGCTCAGCGTCGTCGCATCCCGACTTGCGGCGAAAGGCCATTGCGCACGCCACGCCGAGGACCAGCTTCACAGGCCTGAGCCCGCTATTCCGCTCATTGCGGGTAGCTGCTGTCGACCGTCAGTACCACTTTGTCCGGGTACATATCCACGACCGCTGCATCCCAATCACGTGTCACGGCGTGCCCGTCCAGGTATAGGTAGTTGGCCAACCGCGCGTGCCGACGGTAAGCAATCCACGGCTGAATCGTCGACGTGCCCAGCCAGATGTCGTAATCATCCTGGCGCGGATCGCCGTCAGCGGGTGGCGTAAAAGCGTCCGCATCGCGTTCCGAAAAGCATACGAACTGGGACGTGCCGACTTCGTTCAAGAATCGCATCCACGTCCATCGTCCATAGCGCCGCGTTTTATGGCTTAGCAGCGAATTCATCAGGTAGCTGGTGCGCTGCGCGATGCCGTCGGTCACGCCGCTACCATCAATGTACGGCTGCTGCTCCGACAGATCGCCGGGGCACCGGTAAATGGCCGCGCTGCCCGTCACGATGCCGGCGCGGGCCAATTCTTCATTGGCCTCAGGCGCGCCGCCAATCCAAGGCATGATCTTATCCTCCCAATAGATTTCGGCAAACGATTCCGAGGCGCCAGCCAGCGCCAGTACGTCGGCGTCGAAGGGGTGGTGGAGGAAGAACTGGCCATCGTAGGCGTCGTAATACTGTTGCGCGCCCAGCGCAATCTGATGCAGGTTCGACAGACATTGTGTCCGTCGCGATGCCTCCCGCGCCATTTGCACGGCGGGTAAGACGAGCGCGAGGAGAATACCAATGATAGCGACGACAACCAAAACTTCGACGAGCGTAAACGCCGACCTCGCTTCGAAAGCGCTTTTCCTGAACATGAACATCACCTCTTAGCATGCGTCGCGGTACCGCGATCTTACTGTTGTCCCATCGCGCTGGCAACGAGTGCGCAATGCTCGCACGTAAGCGGCCATGCCGTCGATCGTTGCGGCGCCATGGCGCGCTCCGCTCATCGAAAGCCGAGCAGCGCGAACGCCGGCCCCAGGGTCTTCACCCCGTCGCGGCGAGCCCCAACCAGCGGCGCACGCCAGGAATGCGCGAGAGCAACATTCGTTCGACAGCCAGGACCGCGAGCAGCGAACCACCGAACAACGGCAAGTAAACGCCGAGAAGAACAACGATGATGAACAGGCCCAGCGAAAAGCGCGGCGCCGCAAGGACCCGGGGTGCACCGAGCAACCCAGAATCGCGGCGGCGCCACCACATGACGACGCCGGAAGTACAAATGAGAACCAATCCACAAGCCGTCAACAGCCCGAGCAACTGGTTGGCGATGCCAAAGAGTTGTCCTTCGTGCGCGGCGATGCCCGTGCCGATAATTCGATCGATCAGGTGCCGGTCTTGAAACTCTTCGCGGCTTTCGACGTCGCCCGTCGCGCCGTTCAGAACCAGGTTGACGCGTCGCGTGCGGTCGGCGGCCATGGATTTGGCACTCCATTTCGCACCGTCTCGCCCGACGGGCGCGATAACAACCGGCGGAACCAATGCCAACGGCGCGACGGTCTTCGCAACGCGATCGACCGCCGTAAAATCGAGTGGCGCGCGCGGGCCGTTATCGGCGTCACCACGCCGACCTCCGTGCCCACCATGGTCGCCGTGGCCCCCTAGGGGCGCTCGGGCCATCGTCCGCTCGCTACCGACCGTCCAATCTTGCTGCGCCACCGCGGTGCCGGTCAGCCGCCGGACAGCTTTCAAATAATTGCCCCACGACTTGGCCCACGGCAAACCGCTGAGCAGAAGAAAAAGCGCCATGCCCGAAATCCAGATGCCGGTTACGCTGTGCAGATCGCGCCAGAAGATGCGCGACCCCGCGCGCAGACGCGGATAAAGCACGCCGCCCCCTCCCTTTGCCTGGCGCGGCCACCACAGATAAAGGCCCGTCAAGATCATGACAATGGTCCACGAGGCGGCCAGTTCGACGACCATCGAGCCGCGATCGCCTGACCACAACTCGCCGTGCAAGCGAAAGATGTACCGCATGAATCGTTCGTCCTCGGGCACGGTGTGCAGAACCGCCAACGACGAAGGATGGACATAGACGCGTATTGCTTCGCCGTTGCGCCGCACAATCACTCGCGCGGCGTTTTCCGGGGCGGTTGGCAATTCATAGCCGCTGAATCTGGAATCAGGCACTGCTGCCAGCGCCGCGGCTATCTGCTCGGCAGCGCTGGCTCGCGTGCCGGTGACTTCCAGGTGATCGTACGGCGCATCGATCCAGGCTTCGATCTGCGGCTTGAAGAGATAAATCGTTCCGCTGATCGAGAGCACGATCACGAACGGCACGCACAGCAACCCGGCATAAAAATGCCAGCGCCATACGGCACGATAATCGGGCCATGTTTTGGAGGCGGTCGCCGGTTCGGTCTCATTCATGACGTTAGGGACTCACTCGCGCTGGCTGCGCGCTTGCGAAAAACTAAAAGGAACCGATGATCTCGTTGCCGTTACGGCTGTGCAGATTGCGATGCAGGACGGGGTCGGTCGCGTCACTCAGAAACCGCACCGAGCCGTCGCCGAGCAGCACGTTCGCCCCCCCGCTGTGCCAGCTGCGCGGGCCGAAATATCCGGAATGGTGCATGACGACCTCCGGGATGCGATTGTTGGGAGTCGTATAGCCGTTGGTCTGCGTGTTCAGCGCCCCCTCGGCTGCCCAGCAGGTGCCGCGACCGCGCAGGGCCGTGCTCCCTGCCCCGCGCCAACCGGTGAGTTGCACCCACACGGGCGCGAGATCCGGGTTGGCGATCATGCCGTTAATCGTGGGGCCCGTCCACGGCGCCCCGGTCATCGTGATTCCCGGACCGTTTCCGGGAGTCAGGCCCGTCGATCCATTGAGCGTGTATTGGTAAGGAAACCCGGGCGTCTGTCCGGGCGGCAGCGTCAAATCCTGACCGATACTGCGAATCGCCTCGCTCATGAACACGGTGTTCGAGCTACCGTCCGAAACATCGGCGTAGCGCACCAGCGAGTTGTAGAACGTAATTCCGTCCGTGGGAAATCGCTGGTCGTACAAAATGCCGGTGCCGCTCCCGGTGCTGATCATGTAGTTGTTTCCCGCGTAGGTGGCGTTGTAGGTCGTCTCCGTATTGACGACGTCGGCTGGATCGGTGGGACATAGTAAAAGCGGGATCGGCATGGCAAAGATTGCCGCAAACTTCGGATTGGGCACCTGCGCGTTGTAAGCTCCGGTGAAAGCGGGCTGACTGAAATCAAGCAGATTCTGCAGGTTGCCCTGCTCGACATACGGCAGCAACCGCGCTTGCGGCGAAAAGCCGTTCGGTGGATCGGTCGCGGGAAAGACGCCGCGTGCGCCCTCGAAATTAATCAGCGCCAGCCCGAGCTGCCGCATGTTGTTCTTGCATTGACTGCCGCGCGCGGCTTCGCGCGCCATCTGCACGGCCGGCAAAAGCATACCGATCAGGATCCCAATGATGGCGATCACGACCAGCAGCTCGACTAGTGTAAATCCCCCACGGCGACTCATGATGAACTCCCTCGTATTTGCAGACCTATTGCTGCGACGCAACGCATCAATCCTGTGGCGCAAGCACGCGTTTATCACTTGCACGACGCGCAAAGAGCACCATGGACGCGGCCGTGTCCAGAAAGAATCAGGCGCCAGCGCGCGACGGCGCTGACCACGGCTACCGCGTGCGAAATTCGATCAGACCCATGACGCCGTGAACGTCGACTGTAGGCGCGCAGGCGCAAGGATCCGGCCGCGTCTCGGCGCAGACCGCTCCCTGGACACAGGCGTCACGCCGAGGGGGGACGCGTGGGAGGAGAAGTGTCGAAAGATTCGACGAGACTTGTCACCAGTTCGACGCGGCCCCGCGAGCACCAGTCGTACTCGTAGCTCACGATTGCCGCTGGAGGCAGCGCGGAAAATGTGAGCACCGACCACGGCCCGAGGCCACGGCATTGACTAGCCAGAGGCCCGACGATGAACGCGATTTGCCAGCCCTGTGACTTTGCCAACTCGTGATCATCATCATCATGCCCGTCGCCGACACATTCGTCGTCGTGGCAAGCGGCATGGTTCGCCATGTCGGCATGGTCGCACTTGGCACAGGCGTTCTTCTGCGCATCACTCGCGGTCGAACGGCTGCAGCAAGCGCCATCATGCCGCTCACCGTCCGAGTGCTCAGCAAGCTCACCATGATCATGGTCACCGTCGAGCAAGGGTGGCGTCACTAACTCGTCAGCCACCTGGGCCAGTAGCTCCGCGGGCACCTCGATGTCGTTCGACCTGGCCCAGGCCAGCCGCTCGCGCGCCGAAAAGCAGCAGCAACCACGGAGGCATTCGTCGGCCGACATGCAACCGCACGGACGATCCTGGCAGAGAAAGGGGCGGCTCTTGTCCTTGCCGCGCGGCCCGAGTGGACGCACGACAGGCAAACCCGTGTTGGCCACGAGAAAGCCGATCAGCCCAAGGGCGACCGTTAATCGGCCACCGGCGCGAAGCACGGTGTGCATCGAGCGAAAGCATCGCATGCGGAAGCGCTCGGGCGGGGCTGAACAGGAGGGTCAAACTTTCCGGTCGAGTGTAAGTGTGCCGGACGGGCGTGTCAAACCTTGACCGTTGCGCGTCCGCCCGGGCCCCTGCTAGCGCCAGAACCTGAGGAGCACCAAGCAGTTCGACGAAATCTCTTTCGGTTGCCGTCGTGCAAGGATGCCTATGCCATTGGATTGCCAGCAGCCGCAAAGCTGAATTAATCGATCAAGTTTAGCCGAAAGGAACAGTAGGACCACCGCGCCTCTCGGCGGAGCGCGTGGTGTCTGATCGCAAGCGGGCGATCGTGATCTTGGGGTGTTGCGGTTCAAGGAGGAACAGATCATGAACATTTCACGCCGGGGCATGACGCTCGTCGAGCTTCTAGTGGTCATCGCGATTATTGGATTGCTCGTCGGCTTGATTCTGCCGGCCGTGCAGATGGCCCGCGAAGCAGGGCGCCGCGCCTCGTGCTTGAATAACCTCAAGCAGATCGGGCTGGCGCTGCACATGTATGCCGACCGCAATCTGGTATTTCCGCCAGGCTATATCTCGACGGTCTTACAACCAAGCCGGGATGACGGCGGCCCCGGTTGGGCCTGGGCCGCGATGCTGCTGCCTGACGTCGAGCAGAACTCGCTTAACCAGGAATTCAATTTCAAATCGCCCATCAATAGTGCGGCGAGCGACCCCGTGCGTACCGCCTCAGTGGCGCTGTTCGTTTGCCCTTCGGATGGCGCGTTCGAGCCAACCATCGAAATTCCGTCGCTGGCCGACAACTCGATCATCTGCACGATGGCCGCTTCAAGCTACGTCGCGAACATCGGCACCGTGCGTCCCACGTGTCGGGTCTGCCGCGACTCATTCGACGGCATGTTCGGACGCAATCGGGCTGTCAGCTTCGCCGAGATCTGCGACGGAACCTCGAACACGATGGCCATTGGCGAGCGCGCCTTCAAGTGGTCGACCCCCGCGTTATGGGGCGTGGTGCCTGGTTCGGAATTGGTCGATCGACTGATCGCGGGCCGATTGGCGGCCGGTCCCGGCTACGTGCTGGGAACGACGTTCAAGGATGGCTTCAACCTGGAAGAGATCGTCGACGATCCGCGCGAGGATCACTCGCTTGCCGAGTCGTTCGGGAGCATGCACCCGGGCGGCGCTAATTTCGCCTTTTGCGACGGCGGTGTGCGTTTCATCAAGGATACGATCGACCCTGCCGCCATGAACGCGCTCTCTACACGTTGCGGCACGCCCTACGGCGGCGAGACGATCCATTCCAGTCCGTTCGATCAATGAGCGCCCTCAACAAGGGGACGGCGCGTCGAACGCGTTTGACAAGGAGCCGGTCATGGGGTTGCTCAAGGAGTTTCGCGACTTTGCCATGCGCGGCAACGTCGCCGATATGGCCGTCGGCATCATCATCGGTGGCGCTTTCGGCAAGATCGTGTCGTCGCTGGTCAACGACATCGTGATGCCGCCGATCGGGCTGCTGCTCAAGGACGTGCCGTTCAAGGACCTGGTCATCAGCCTGCGCGACGGTCATCTGATGGACGCCGAAAGCGCCGCGAATGCTGTCGGTGGCCCGATTCCGACGGTGAACATCGGGACCTTTATCAACACGGTCCTCGATTTCGTCATCGTGGCCTTCGTGATCTTCATGGTCATCCGTTGGATGAATCGGGTGCTGCCGGTGCCGGTCACCTCGACGCCGGCGGCCAAGAAGGATTGTCCGTACTGCAAATCGAGTATCCCCGCCGCGGCCACGCGCTGCCCCCATTGCACGTCGGAAATGCCGGGGGCGTAGCCCCTGAGGGAGCGCGCGAGCAACTCAGAGGAGCCTCAGCCAGAGCGAGGTCACCGAAACTTCGACGGTGCCTGAACTGCCATTCTGTCGAGGCAGGCATTGGCAGGTTGTTTCGGTTCTGGCTCTGTGCTCGCTCGCCCCCTTCGGCCGTTTTGGGCTGTCTTGCGGCATCGCAGCATACCCGGAACTGGACGGCAGATTCTCTCCGGGCGATAATCGGGAGCACACGCCAAAGTTGCCTCGCTGCGCTTGTCGCGCGGGCCACCTCCTGACCCATCTTCTTGCGACATCTGCGCTATGGCCACGAATGCCGCATGGAAATCTTGCACGGTACGGCTTCTCGTGGCGATGTACTGTCTTGGTTTTTTTGCGCTCGTCCAGGATTCGATCGCTGCCGATGCGCCGACTAGTGCGTCCGCCGCATATTTCGATCGCGAGGTTGCGCCGCTCCTTTCCCGGCGGTGCCTCGATTGCCACAACCCCACGGATAAAAAGGGCGGACTCGATCTGACCAACGCCACTGCGGCAAAGTCCGGTGGCGATAGCGGCCCAGCCATTGAGCCGGGCAAGCCTGACGACAGCCTGCTCTGGTCGCGCGTCGCGGCCGACGAGATGCCGCCGAAACATCCGCTTCCTGCCGCCGAGCGCAAACTGCTGCACGACTGGATTGCGGCCGGGGCCGCATGGGGCACCGACGCCATCGATCGCTTTCGCTATTCCTCCGATACGCGCGCCGGCTACGACTGGTGGGCGCTGTCGCCGATCGTGCGGCCTGCCGTGCCCGAGCTAATGGCCGGTGAAGTCTCCTCGCCCTGCGCGATCGATCAGTTGGTGCGACCTGAACTGGCACGGCACAATCTACATCCCGCGCCCGAAGCTGATCGCCGCACCCTGATTCGCCGCGTGACCTTCGACCTGACGGGGCTGCCGCCCACGCCGGAAGAGATCGACGTGTTTTTCAACGACGCCGGCGATGGTGCTTACGAGCGCGTCGTCGATCGGCTGCTGGCCTCGCCGCAATATGGGGTGCGCTGGGCACGGCATTGGCTCGACGTCGTGCGCTTCGGCGAAAGCAATGGCTTCGAATACGACGAGTTGCGCCCCCAGGCATGGCCCTACCGCGACTGGGTCGTGCGCGCCTTGAACGATGATTTGCCCTACGACGAGTTCGTCCGCATGCAGCTAGCCGGCGACTGTTTGCGGCCGCACGATCTGGACGCCACGATTGCCACCGGCTTTCTAACTGCCGGAGCATACGACACCGCGGGACAAAACCAGCAGAGCGCCGCCATGCGGGCCGTGGTGCGGCAGGACGAATTAGAGGATCTGGTCGGCACCGTGGCCCAGACGTTTCTGGGGCTCACCGTTAATTGCGCTCGCTGTCATGACCATAAGTTCGATCCGATCCGGCAAAGCGAGTATTACGCGCTTGCGTCCGCCTTGTCCGGCGTGCGACATGGCAATCAGGAACTCGCCGGCTTGTCGCTCGCTGGAAAGCGCGCCGCGGAGCTCGCCGGCCTGGAGGCACGCCGCCAAAAGCTGGAATCGGAACTCGCGGCATTGGAACATCCCGCTCGCGCTCGCATCCTGGCAAAACGCCGCGCGCAACCGGTCGAATTACGTCCCTTGGCCGCCTGGGATTTTCGGCAAGACCGACTCGAGCAGACAGCCGGTTGGGAGATCGAACTGCACGGCGCGGCGCGACTGACATCGGCAGGCCTCGAACTCAATGGAGACGATGCGTTCGCCACGACTGGCCGCTCGTCGCAGGATCTGCGCGCCAAGACCCTCGAAGTCTGGGTGCGCCTGGCCAACGTGAAGCAAAGCGGCGGCGCGGCGATCGGCGTTCAGTCGCTCGATGGCGGCGTTTTCGATTCAATCGTCTTCGGTGAGCGCGAACCGCGCCAATGGATGGCCGGCAGCGACAACTATGTCCGTACGCAGAGCTTTCACGCCGCGGAGGAAATTGCGCCCAGCAACGAGCTAGTACATATGTGCCTCACATATGCCGAGGATGGGACGGTTTCGGCATTTCGCAATCGTGAGCCGTACGGCCGGCCCTATCGGACGAGCGCGGTGGCGACGTTTCCGGCGCGAAAATCGCAAATCGTTTTCGGTCTGCGACACGCGCCGGCCGCGCCGGGCAAGATGCTCTCCGGCTTGATCGAGCGTGCCCACCTTTACGACCGCGCGTTGTCGGCCGACGAAGTCGCGAGCGGCGTCGATCATACGGTCACCTCGGCCATGATTCGCCAGGAACTTGGTACCGACGATCTGGCTCATTATGAGGGAGTGCAAGCCGATCTGGCGAGCACGAATGCCGCGATCGCCGCCTTGCGGCCGACAAGCGTATACGCCAACAAGCCACGTGAGCCCGAGCCGACGCGACTGTTGGCGCGCGGCAACCCAGCCCAACCGAAAGACGTGGTCGCGCCAGGCGGAATTGCCGCCGTCGGTTCATTGCCCGCTGATTTTGGCCTGGCGGCGGACGCGCCCGAGAGCGAGCGTCGCCTGCGCCTGGCAAACTGGATCACCGACGCCCGCAATCCGCTCTTCGCGCGCGTCATCGTGAACCGGCTCTGGCACTATCATTTCGGTGTTGGCCTGGTCGATACTCCCAACGACTTTGGCTTTAATGGCGGTCGGCCCACCAACCAGGCCTTGGTCGACTGGCTGGCTGCCGAAATGATTGCCGGTGGCTATCACCTGAAACCGATTCACCGCTTGATCGTCACCTCGGCGACCTACCGGCAGGCCTCGTCGCTGGACGCAGCAGCCATGAAAGTCGATGCCGACAACCGGCTCTTATGGCGCCATGCGCCGCAGCGCCTCGAGGCCGAAGCCGTTCGCGACACGATGCTGCACGTGGCGGGTGCCCTGAATCTTTCCCTCGACGGCCCCGGCTTTCAGGAAATGAAAGCTACGATCGCACCGGGGACGAATACGTTCCTCTACGCTCCTGACGATCCTACGAAGGCCATCTTCAAACGGCGCACGCTTTATCGAGTCTGGGCGCGCAGTGGGCGAAGCGCGTTGCTGGACGTGCTCGATTGCCCCGATCCCTCAACGACCTCACCCAAGCGCGCAGTGACCACCACGCCGCTGCAGGCTCTTTCGCTGCTCAACAACGCGTTCGTCTTGCACGTGGCCGACAAATTCGCCGAGCGCGTCGAACGTGATGCCGGCGCGGAACCAGCGCGTCAAGTGGCCCGCGTCTATCAGCTTGCTTACGGACGCTTGCCTGCGGAGGACGAACAGAAAATCGCCATACGCGTGGTGCGCGAACATGGCCTGGGCGCTTTGGCCCGGGCGATCTTCAACAGCAATGAATTTGTATACGTGGATTGAGGGTGAGGTGATGAATCGACACCAGAACCGTGACGTTGGCGATTCTTCGGCCGGCGTCCCCTTACCGCGACGCGAGTTCTTGTCCTGGGTTGGCAATGGACTATCGAGCGCGGCCGTGGCCAGCCTGCTGCTCGACGATCGAACATCGCGCGCCGCGGCCGTGCCGGGCGATGCCGCTGATCCGCCACCGCATGCGCCCCCGAAAGCCCGCCGCGCCATCCACATCTGCCTGTGCGGCGCGATGAGCCACGTCGACACGTTCGACCACAAGCCGGAGCTCGTGCGCTTGCACGGCAAATCACTCGTCGCCGACGAGAAGCCGGACGTCTTTTTCGGGCAAGTCGGCTTGCTGCGCGCGCCGGATTGGCAATTTCGCCAGCGCGGCAAAAGCGGGCTGTGGGTCAGCGACCTCTTGCCGAACATCGCCGAGGTGGCCGACGAGCTGACGGTGATCCACTCCATGTTCGCCGAGACGTCGAATCACACGCCGGCCATGTTCCAGGAAAACACCGGCTTCCGCCTGAATGGTTTCCCCGTGCTGGGAAGCTGGCTGTCGTATGGTTTGGGCTGCGAAACCGATAACTTACCGGCGTTCGTCGTCATTCCGGACGCGCGCGAGTTGCCCGCCGGCGGCTCGATCAATTGGACCAACGGCTTTTTGCCGGCTCGGCACCAGGGAGTGGTCGTGCGTGCGCGCGGCAACCCGATCGACGACTTGTTTCCCCCCGCCTCGATCAGTCCCACGACCGAACGAGCGACGCAAGAGCTTCTGGCGAGGATGAACGCGCGGCATCTCGCCGACCGTCAGGCCGCCGATCCACTCGCGGCCCGCGTGCAGGCTTACGAAATGGCGGCGCGCATGCAATTGGCAGTGCCGGAAGTCGCGGCCCTGGACCGTGAAACCGCCGCCACGCAAGCCATGTACGGCTTCGAGCGCGATGAGACCCGCGATTTCGGCCGCGCCTGCCTGATGGCGCGGCGCCTGTTGGAACGGGGCGTTCGATTCGTGCAGTTGTTTTCTGGCGGCACGTTCGGCAGCCCGCGCCGCAACTGGGATGGTCACGAGGACATGGTGAAGAATCATGGGCAAGAGGCGCTGCGCATCGATCAACCAGTGGCGGCCTTGCTCAAGGACTTGCGTCAGCGCGGCATGTTGGACGATACACTCGTGCTGTTCACCACCGAGTTTGGCCGCACGCCCTTTACGCAATCGGCGGCCGATGTCGTGGGCAAAGGGCGCGACCACAATCAGTACGGATTCACCGTCTGGGTGGCCGGCGCCGGCTTGAAGCATGGCATGGCGTACGGGGCAACCGACGACGTCGGCTACCGGGCTGTTGACCGGCCGGTTCACTGGCACGATTTTCACGCCACCGTGTTGCACCTACTGGGCATCGATCACGAGCGGCTGACCTTTTACCACAATGGCATACGCCGCCGCTTGACGAATGTGCATGGCCAGGTGATCGACGCGCTCCTGGCTTGACGTCGGTGCGAAAAAGCGCGGTCGGCATCTCCGCTGCCAGGCAAAAGCGTTTTCGTGATCGGTGCGCCTACAGCAGCCAGTTGGATTGAGGCTTGCCTGTCGCCGCCTGGGCGAAGAACACGTCCGCCAATCGAGCCGCGGCCGACGACGGTGTCGTCAGCAAGGTCCAGCTCGATGCGGCGCTCGTGCTACTGTTGTAGGCAATGATCGCAAAGTAGGTCATCGTGCCCGGCGTCAGACCGCTGATCGAGACGGACGTGGTCCCGGCAGCCACCGTACCCAGCAGGACGGCCTGGAAACCATTCCAGTAAACGATCTCATAGCCTGTCGCGCCGGCCGATGCACTCCACGACAGGGTGCCCGTCGTCGAGGATGTAGCACTCGCGGTGACGCGCGGCGCTGACAGCGTAGCGGCACTTGGCATGGTGACGCTGACCCAGCCCGACGAAGCCGTCGACGTGGCGTTGTAGGCCGTGACGTAGAAGTAATCTGTCGTGCCGGGGGTGAGATTGCCGACGGTTAACGACGTTGTGCCGCTTGTCGTCGTACCAACTTGTACCGCCTGGCCGTTGACGTATTCAAAAACTCGATAGCTTGTCGCGCCGGTTACCGCACTCCAGGAGATGAGCGCGGTCGTGGCGGATGTCGCGCTGGCGGTGACGTTTTGCGGCGCACTGACGCTCACGTTGGCCGCCGGCAGCGTCACGCTGACCCACGATGTGGATGCCGACGAATTCGCGTTGTACGCCGTCACGAAAAAGTACGCGGTCGAGCTGGGCGTCAGGCCGCTGACAGTGGCCGAAGTGGTCCCGGCGCCCACGGTGTTGATCAGCACGGCCGTGCCATTCTGATATTCGTAGATGCGATAGCCGCTTGCGCCGGCCGACGCACTCCAGGAGAGTTGCACGGTCGTGGCGGAAGTCGCCGTGGCCGCCAAGTTCTGCGGAGCGACCACCGTCGTAACAGTGCTTGTGGCCGTCGTGGCCTCGACCCAATTCGTCGCCGCTGTACCCGACGAGTTGTAAGCCACAAGCTCGAAGCTGTAGGTCGTGCCGGCCGTCAGACCACCGATGATCGCTGATGTGGCAGCCGGACCGTAATTTGTGAGAAGCACAGGAGTGCCGTTAACGTTTTCGTACAGGTGGTAGCCGGTCGCGCCGGTCGAGGACGACCAGCTAATGCTGATCTGGGTCGTCGAAAGCGTCGACGCGGTGAAGTTCGAGGGCGCGGTCGGATTCGACGACGTCGTACCTCCGCCAGTACCACCACCGCCGGTGCCTCCGCCTCCGGTGCTACCAGACGTGCCGTAGCTGACCAGAAAAGGAACGAGCAAATTGGCGACGGGACTGCCGCGCCCCGTTGCCAGGTCGTAACCGACTCCGGCCGATTCGAATTGCGTACTGCCTGTGGTGATATCGTGGAAATCGCTCGCGGGCGCCGCATAGATGGCAGCCAAAGTTTGCGAAGCGCCGTTGAGTGTTCCTTGACCGGCGAGCGCGCGCCCCTGGTTGGCGATTGCGATCAGCGCCGCCCATTGCGGAGCGCCCGCGCTGGTGCCGCCGATGCTTTCCCATCCGCCGGCGCCACCGTAAGTGTTGTACACGGCCATGCCGACGCCGGCATTGTAGGCCACATCCGGCACATCGCGACCGGAGAATTCCTGGCTGACACCGCCGCCGCCGCTCCAGGTCTGGCCGCCGCTGGTGGTGGGCTCCCAAGCGGTTTCGCTCGTGATCGCCCCGCTTGACGTTAAATAAAGGTCCGTCCCGCCCACGGCCAAGACGTTCGGACTCTCGGCCGGGAAGTTCGGATGACCGTCATCACCCGAAGAGGCCACGAACGTAATACCCTGGTGACCGCTGGGGGTGACAAGATATTGCGAGCTGAGGTTTTGATCGTTGCTGGCGTTTGCGAGACTATCATCGCTTCCCCAACTCATCGAGATCACGGACACGCCGGCTTGCTGGCGTGCCCAGTTCACCGCCGCGAACAGGTCGGCGTCCGAAGCACTGTTGGCCTCGACGAGGATGATATTCGCGCCCGGCGCGATCGCGTGCGCCCATTCGACATCGAGGGCGATTTCCCCTTCCCAACCCCCGGTGGAGTCGGCCTTGGGCAGCGAGCTGCCGCCGTTCTGATTCACGACCTTGAAACTCGGCGGCGCGGCGATACCCATCGCCGCATCAAATGCCGCCAGGTCGGAGGCGATGTTCGGGTCGTTATAGGCGTCGACGATCGCGATCGTTTGGCCGGCGCCATTTGCGGCCGTCGAACCGAACGACAAGCTGCTGACGCCGTACGCCGCCTTAATCTGCGCCGGCGTGTAACCCGTGATTCCCGTGCTCGACGCCAGTTCGACGTAATCGGTGTGAGCCGTTGCCGTAGCAGTGAGCAGGCAGCGAACCTCGAGCTCTTCCATGCGGAGCGTACGGCCTGTGCGTCGTTTTTTCCCGAGTAGATCTTGCGAGCGGTTAAAACGTGCCATGTTCCTAAAAACCTGATCCTGAGGCCGACCCCTTCATGCCTAAAAACGCTTCTTGCGTCGTTGACCCGACCCGACGACCTTCTTGCTGCGCGGCAGAGCATCACTCCGCCGGACGCTCGATACTAACGCCTGTTATCCACGCGCGGACTCTGAGGTGCCGACTGCTCGTGTCGAAGTACGGGAACCGGAATGAGCTTCCGACAACTGGTAAATGGCGACAGCACGGCGCGATCGCTGCGCGCCACGACCCGCCGCCAGATGCGGCGCGAGTCGCCAACGAAACTGTTCCACCCCTCTCGCAAGAGATGACGCAGCAACATTTCTGTTCCTTTTGCGAAACCAGCCGTCCGCCCAAACGCTCCCCAACGCCAACCGTGCGCCAGGGCTATTCCCCAACGAAATCCGGCGCGGGCAAAACGCTCTCCTGATCCCATAAACTGGCTCATGTGCGACGATACCGGGTGCCCTGGTGCCTGTCCAGCAAGTTGCCATTTCCTTACGCGTTCTTAAGCTCACTGCCGCCCACCTACATGGAACGCAAATAATTTCGCCGTCTCCCGCCTTACAACCGTGCGGCTTCATTCACCATAGAAATAAATTCTCAGGCGAGTGGTGCAGCTTGAATTGAACTGGTTCACCGACCAAAGCGCTCCACGTGTGCCGCTGTTCGGGCGTGAGAATTGTCACGATGTCGTCTACCGTTCGCCTCATCGTATCGGTCAATTCGCGCGGCCCCGGCGGACCGCGGTGTGGGCCGTGATGATCGTCGTGTGGCGGAGGAGGGCGCCGATCGGATCGCGGCGGACCGTCGAAGCTACCGCGCCTGTGCCCGCTACCAGGCGGATCTGCTTCGTTCTCGCGCGCGGTGTGCTGCTCGAAAGCGACGTGGCCGTCATCCTGCACGATTTCCGACGACGATGGTTCCGATCGCGGCGGCCGCCGATCGTGAGGCTCGAACATGTCGTCATAGGGCTTGGGCGGAGGGGCCGCATGCCAATCGGGCGGTCCGTCCTCCGGGAAGGGACGATCGCGGAATTGTCGCCGGTGCGGGGCATGAGCCTCGATGATGTCGGTGATGCGTTGGCGCTGATCGCTCGACAAATCCAGCGCCTCGATGACTTCCTGTCGCTTGAAAGCGAACGGGCCCTGCTGCTGCAAGGCAATCTGTCGCAAACGCTCCATTTGCCGTGGACCAATGACGCGTGCAATTTGCTCTTCGTGCAAGCGCAACGATTCCGCGAGCAGGTGTTGCCGCTGTTCGCGCGTGAGCTGCTGATCGTTTGTCTCGGCCTGCTGGGCCCAGAGCTTGTCGATGAGTTTCTCTATCTCTTCTCGCTGCGAGTTGCCGATGCCCAGCTCTTCTTGCACCCGCTCGTCGGAAAGCAGCACGAGCGGCCCGAAGCTGCTCAAGGTCGTGAGCTCGTCGATGATCTTCGCAACCCATTGCCGCGTCGCGGCTAGCTCCGCCTGTACGGCCTTATCGTTGCGGTGCTGCTCGAGAAACGTCTCGTAATAATCCAACGCCGTTTCCAAGAACTTGCGGCGCGATTGCAACATCGAGGGCTTACTAGTCAATTCCTCTTCGCTGAGCTGTGTGAAGGCATCCACCGCTTGCCGGGCCTGTTGAAAACTTTGATTCGCCGCCGCGCGCTCTTCGACGACCCGCTGATACGCCACCTTGGTTTTCGCATGCTCGCGCGCGATCAGAATCGTACTCGCGAGCAATCCCAGCGAAACCAGCACGAGCGATAACACGCCCGCCACCACGATGGGCTTATGCCGCCGTCCCCATTTCACCACGCGATCGAGCGCGCTCGGTCGCCGCGCAGAAATCGGCTGATGATCGAGAAACCGCTGCAGATCATCGGCCAGGGCCTGGGCCGTCGCATAGCGTTCGACCGGCAATTTGGCGGTCGCCTTGAGCAGGATCGTTTCCAGGTCGAGTGGAATATTGGGGTCGACCGCGCGCGGCGTGCGCGGCTCGGCAATCGCGATCTGCCGCAGCAGGACTCGCCCGTCGGAGTCGTCGAAGGCGGGCTCCAGCGTTAATAGCTCGTACAGAGTGATGCCGAGCGAATAAATATCCGTGCGGTGGTCGAGCAATACGCGCTTGCCGGTCGCCTGCTCGGGACTCATGTAACGAATCGTGCCGGGCAAGTTGCCGGTCAGCGTCAGCCCTCCTTCGGCTTGAAACTGCGCGAGGCCGAAGTCCGTGATCCATAACTTGCCGCGCGCGTCGAGCAAAAGGTTGCCCGGCTTGACGTCGCGATGGATCACGCCCATCTGGTGTGCGTGCTCCAGGGCTTCGGCTGCCTGCACGCCCAGCCGCGCCGCGGTCTGATAGAAGGCCAGCCGTTTCGTTTTTTGTTCAGCCGAGCGCAGGCCGGTCAATGGCGCCGTCTCGCCGGCGCGCAACGTATCGTGATGGGGCGTTGCCAGGTCGGCGGATACGGCAGCACGTTTACCGCCAGGATTAGCCGCGGGCTCGCCCTTGACGATGACCCAATCCTCGGTCGGGCTTCCCGCGCTGCGATGCGCTCCGCGCTGGAGGCCGCGCGCTTCGCGCGCCATGCCAAGAATCAGGCTCCCGAGCGTCTCGCCCTCGATCAATTGCATCGCGTAAAAGTGGACGCCGCGCTCACAACCGACAGCGTAGACAGGCACGATGTTCGTGTGGTGCAATTGCGCGGCGGCCTGCGCCTCGTTCTTGAATCTTTGCAAGCGCGTGACGTCAAGTGCCGATGCAAAGGGGAGCACCTTTAGCGCCACGCGCCTCCCTAACGACAACTGCTCGGCCTCGTACACCACCCCCATGCCACCGCGGCCAAGTTCGCGAATGATGCGAAAATCTCCCAAGGCGGCGGGCATCGCCACCGGGCTGGAGGGCGTTGCATGATCGCCGGGATTCAGCCGCAGCCGCGGTGCTGCCGCGAGCACGATGGCCAGACTATCGAGACAAGCAGCCAAGGCCGACGAAATATCGGCGTGCTTCGCTAGAAACTCGTCGCGATCCGGCGGATCGCCCGACTCGATCGCCGCCACGTACTCGTGCAACGCGCGGGCAACGCGCGGATCGTCCGTGCAATCGTCGGCGCAGCTGGCGCCAACGGCATCGTCAGGCCGCGTCCTGTTGTCGAATTCGGCGGTCACGTGTGCGCCCCCATCTCCTGACGCAACCGTGCCAGGCCACGCACCCACAGCTTTTGGACGCTGTCTTCGCTGCGTTCCATCCGCGCGGCGATTTCCACGAAGGGGATTCCTTCCAGGTGCCGCAGCACGATTACCTCGCGATAATCGGGCGGCAGTCGATCCAGGGCATCGGCCAGCATGACCGCATGCTCGCGCCGCGCGGCATGGCTGCTGGGGCTTTCATGCGCCGATACCAACTGCTCGTTCATGATTGCCGATGATTGCCCCATTTCCTGGATCATGGCCCGTTCCAGCCGGATATCGCGTCCCTTGGTACCCAGGTAGTGGCGCACGAGGTTAGAAAGCCTCGCGCCGAGGATTTGCCGCAACCAGGCGACGAATTCCCCTTCGGTCGAACCACGAAATTGTGAAAAATTACGGTGCGCTTCGAGAAAAGTCTCTTGCACGGCGTCGGCGGCGTCGACTTTGCCCTGCAGCCGCCGCCCGATCTGCACGCGCGCCATAAGCGACAAGTAATTACGGTACAGCTCCAGCAATCGGCCGAGTGAGCCCGCGCCGTCGCGCTTCGCCAGCGCGATCAATTCGGCGGGATCCGAGCCGTCGAGCGGCAAAGAGTCAACGACCGCCTTGGGAGATTCGGGAAGCCCTTGCTTGCTAGTCGGCACCATGGCTGATTGCATTCAGTCGTCGTCTATCCCCGCCCCCGCAGGGATATCCGTCTATCCTACTCAGAAAGGCCCGGGCGCACCCCGTTAGTGGCTGTGGTGATAGTCACTCTTGCGGGCCAAAACCGCCGCGGAGGGCGGTAAAAACGGCCAAGTCGTCCTAAAATCGCCCCGAACCGGATGGCACGCACCGAAAGCTCAAGGTCCAGTGGCGGATCGATGGACATGCCGCGGCGCCACTTCCTCGGCCCGAGCGGCCAGAAAATCGTCTTCGGCGCGGCGGATTCCACCGCCCCTTCGTGACTACTGTCTCAGAAAGGCCAGTTCCGCGGCAGGCAAAACATCTGGATGGCTCGCGGAAACGTGACGGCGCTTCGATTCGTGGTGGGGGCCACGATCGGGCAGGAACAGAGAACATCAAAGCGAAGCCGGCACCCGCCCAAAGCCGGCGGTTTCGTCGATTCGCTTGCCTGGCAGCCGCGGCCTGACGCACCGTGCCAACGGTTGTCCACGCCGAGTACTCGGCACCGTCGGTGTCTTTGCGCGTGGCGGACGTGCAAGCTGTGTGAAGTGTTCTGATCGACGTGTTGATTGACGACCTTGTCCGCCCGCGCGAGCCAGGAATCACAGGAGGCACACCACGATGACCAGGAGAGCTGGCACATGGGATCGAAGGATCTGAAACGGAATTCCCCAACTCGTCGTCTTGGTTTCGGTGAGCAACTCGAGGACCGGCACTTGTTGTCTGGCCATGGGCTAGCCTTTACGCCGGCCCTGCAACAGTTTGAATCGCATCTTGCGCCATCGGCGGCGGCCCAACTCGCGGCGCATGCGATTACGTCCGCCATTTCGCATCTGACTTCGTCCTCCACGTCACACACCGTGTTGACGACACAATTGACCGATTCGAGCGGCACGGCTACCGGCACAGCGACGTATTCGACCGGTACCTATGACGGCACAACCGAGACCCGATTCACGGTCTCGATCTCGGGCGCCACGGCCAATACGACCTACGACGTTGCCGTTGGCGGTACCGATGTCGGTACGATCACGACCGACGCCAACGGTGCCGGCAAGCTCGTGCTCTCGAGTAACCCCGACTCCAACGAACAGTCGTTACCGGCGAACTTCCCCACCACGGTCACCTCAGGAACAGCGGTCACCGTCGGCACGCTGAGCGGTTCGCTGGCCACGCCGACCAATTCCGGTGGTGGGTGCGGCGGCGGCGAGCACGGCGGATTGACCGACGTCACCAGGCTTACCGCGACATTGACCGACCCGAGTTCGAGCGCAACCGGCACCGTTTCTTACAAGAGCGGAACCACCGAGGACGGTACGACCGTAACCCGCTTCAAGGTCACGGTCACCGGCGCCACGGCCAGCACCACGCTCGACGTGGCAGTTGGCGGGACCGTGGTCGGCCAGATCACGACCGACGCGAGCGGCGGCGGATCGCTCACATTGTCGAGTCATCCGAAGAATTCCAACGAGCAGTCGCTGCCGTCGAATTTCCCAACGTCGATCACTTCGGGCACTGCGGTGACGGTGGGGACGTTAAGTGGCACGTTGGGCACGCCGAGCGAATCGAGCGGCACGTCGAGCTTTCGATCGTTCTTTGCGCGAGGCCGCTGAGTGAATTGAAAGACCTTCAACTACGGAGTCTGACGTTGACGAACCGGCCAACGGTGATGACCCGATCACGTTAGCTGTTCGGGCCCTTTTGCCCCTGGGCTGGAATGGCCGTTGGCCGGTCGTCTTTTTTTCTCACGATGAGTGCCGGGAACCGGGGGAGGCAACAATGGCACGATTACTTCTGACGTCGATGGTCTTGTGTGGTTTGCTCGCCGGCCGCGCGACAGCGCAAGGCGGCGGAGGAGGCTGTGCCCGCGGCGGCGGCATGCAGTCGCGCGGCATGGGATCGCTGATGTCGCCGCTGGGTACGAGCGGCACGACCGCGGCGCTACGACAGGCGCAGCTCGCGTATCAATATCAGGCGCAGTTGGCTTATCTGCAGCAGCAGTCGCAACTCGAACAAGCGTATCTGCGTCAAGAAAGCGATCTGGTCGCGAAGAAGCAGGAAATGCGCGAGCGGAAGATCGCCGAACGGCGTGAACGCAAGGAATCGGAAAAGGCGCGCCGCCTGGCTGGCAAGGCGAATGCCGCGAGGCAGAAAGAGGCGGCGCCGAAGTTGGCCGCTCTCCCGTAGTTCAAATAGCTCGTGTAACTCGACGACGCCGCGCGGAACGTCGAACTTCGCGCGGCGCCGCTCTCCGTGCGATTTTCGTTGCGCGACCCTCTGGCACCAGAGCGGCAACGTACCGCTCTAGAGAGTCGTAGCGGGTGCTCCGCAGGGATGCGGCCCGCTACGATTTTTTTATTGCGGCCATGAGCACATGTCTCTGTAGCCGGCCTTCTTTGAGGCCGACGCTTCATTGTATCGCTTCCGAGGTGATAGATTACGGCCTGCAAACGCTTTTGCTGGCCTGCCCGCCGCTGGTGCGTTATGTTGGGCCGCACCTTTAACAGGAGAAATCCAACATGCGATCCACATACACTCTGCGCGCGCTTTCGCTGATATTGATCACGACTGGCCTCACACAGGCCGACGAGTTCAAACGTGAGACCTTCGGTACGGCCGGCTTCGTGTCAATCTTTGATGGCAAGACCCTCAATGGCTGGCATGTGAGCGCACAAACCGGTCATAGCGGAGCGAGTCAACATCGATCGGGCGGGCGCTGGGGCGTCGAAGACGGTGCCATCACCGGCAGCCAGGATACGCCCGGTAACGGCGGCATCGTTCTGACCGACAAGGCGTACGGCGACTTCGAAGTCGTTGTGGAGATGAACAACGACTTCGGGCCCGACAGCGGGCTCTTTCTGCGCAGCACCGAGAAGGGGCAGGCCTATCAATACATGGTCGACTACCACGCCGGCGGCAATCTGGCCGGCATCTATGGCGAGGGACTATCGGGCGGTATTTCGCTGCGCAATTTCGATTTCGTCGACAAAGTCACCGATATCAGGCCGCACGATTGTCCGTTTCCGCTCCCGATCAAGCCCGTCGACTGGCCGAAGCTCTGGCAGCACGGCAAATGGAACGAATTGCGGGCCCGCATCGTGGGGAATCCGCCGACGATCACCACCTGGATCAACGGCGTGCGCTTCATGGAATTCACCGACGTCGAGAAACGCCATCCCGACTCAGGCGGCATCGCGCTACAGGTACACGGCGGCGGCGATTTCACCAAACAGTTCGTCCGCTACCGCGGCATTCGGGTAAAAGTCTTGGACTGATTTGGCGCGCGTAGGCAGCGTGCTTAGTCCAATTGCTCGCGAATGAACTGCATCGCCCGGGCGTTGGCCGCGGCCAGGGCTTTCGGATCGCCGCCGCCCAGGCCATGCTCGGCGCCTTCGAGCGTGATCAGCTCGTGCCAGACGCCTTGCTTGGCCAGTCCCGCGGCCATGTCGGCCGACTCGTGATAGGCCACGTCGGTATCGGCCGTCCCGTGAAGTAGCATTGTCGGCGGATAGTCAGGGCTGAGGTTGCGCACGGGACAATACGGCGTGATCTTGTCACGCTCGGTCTTCGGGTCCAAGCCCGCGACTTCGCGCGTCCATAGGCCATTCTGGCGCAGATACAAATAGTACTTGCCGCGATCCCGTCCGACGCCTTCGGTCTTCACCTCTCCGCCCACGACGCTCAGGGCTTCTTCCCGCGTTACCAATGGCTGCTTGCGATAGTGTTCCGAGGGATCGGTATACCAGGGCGCGTCGATATCGCCGTAGCCGTAATAGGCGAGCAGAGCCTTGGGGCGCGGCGTGACGCAGATGCCCGACATCAAGGTCAGGTAGCCGCCGGCCGATCCGCCGGCGACGAGGATTCTCTTGGGATCCATGTGATATTTGCTCACACCTTCACTGTGGATCCAACGAAAGGCGTCCTTCAAATCCTCGATGATCGCGGGCAATTGCACCTCGGGTGCCAGCCGGTAATCGAGCGATACCAGGACATAGTTCTGGTCATTGCACAGCTTGCGGATATCGCCCGGCACGCCCTGCCGGCTGCCCATGATCAGGGCTCCGCCGTGAATCCACACGACGCACGGCCGCGTCTGGTCGCCGTTGCGGCGATAGATGTCGGCCTCGATCTTCGTCGGGCCAACGGTTTTATAGACGACTGTTTCCTTGTGCCAATCTTCGGCCGCCGTGGCCGAAGCGGCGAAGAGCGACAAGCAGATCATGGGAAAAATGCTCGAAACCGATATCCGACGGCACATGGGAAATCCTCGCTTCGTGGCGACCCTCGACCCGCCGCGTAGTCTGGCAGCCGGGACGGGTGATCGCAAGTCAAGACGGCCGCCAGACGCTGAGGCTGCCGTTTAGCCCGCTTGCGAACTCTCGCGACGGAGACGATGATCGCTGGGGTTCGGATCGTCCGCCCGCACCGTATTTCAATCGCATCGCGAAGGAGAATTCACAAGTGGCTGAACCGAGAAACTGGTTTCGTGGTGTGGTCCTCGTGCTCCTCTTCGCGGGAGCGATTCCGCGGGCGGTTACCGCTGACGACAAACCGATCCGGGCACTCTTGGTGATCGGCGGCTGCTGCCACGACTACGCCGCGCAGAAGGATCTGCTCACGAAGGGGATCTCGGCGCGCGCCAATGTCACCTGGACGATCTCCTACGATCCGGACAAAACGACCAGCCACATGAACCCCGTCTATGAAAACCCGGAGTGGGCGGCTGGCTTCGACGTGGTCGTCCACGACGAATGCTCGTCCGACGTCAAGGATCTGGCCGTGATCGAGCGCATCTTGCGGCCGCACCGCGAAGGGTTGCCGGCCGTCGTCTTGCATTGCGGCATGCACTGCTACCGCAGCCAGGGCTATCCGAAAGAAGTGACCCCGTGGTTCGAGTTCACCGGCTTGCCCTCCACGGGCCACGGCCCGCAATTGCCGATCGAGGTAACGTTGATCGACCGCGGCAGCCCGATTCTGCAAGGGCTCGACAACTGGACCACGATCAACGAAGAGCTTTACAACAACTTCATCGGTAACGTGCTGCCGACGGCGCGCGTGTTGGCGCGGGGTGCGCAGCAGGTGAAAGGTCGCGATGGCACGGTGAATACCGTCGATTCGATCGTCGTCTGGACGAATCTCTACAACGAAAAGACAAAAGTCTTCGCGACGACGCTGGGGCACAATAACGCCACCGTTGAGGACCCGCGCTATCTCGACCTGGTCACGCGCGGCCTGCTGTGGTCCGTCGGCAAGCTGGACGCCGAGCACCTAAAGCCGGCGAAGAAGGTGCTCGCCGACTAGTCTTGCAAACGGCGCGTTTTACGCCACCACGTCGTGCGCCACCGTGCCGGCCAGGTCGGTCAGGCGGACTTCGCGGCCGCTGTACTGGTAGGTCAGCTTCGTGTGGTCCAGGCCGAGCAGGTAGAGCATCGTTGCGTGCAGGTCGTTGATGTGCATCTTCTTGTCGACGGCCTTTTCGCCATGCTCGTCGGTCGAGCCGTGGCGATAGCCCCCTTTGACGCCGCCACCGGCCATCCACATCGAAAAGCCGGTCGCGTTGTGATCGCGGCCGTCGGCACGCTGGGCGGCGGGCGTGCGACCGAACTCACCACCCCACACGACGAGCGTATCCTTGAGCATGTCGCGCTGTTTGAGGTCGGCCAGTAGCGCCGCGATCGGCTTGTCGATCGCGCGAGCGTTGGTTGTCAGCTTGGCTTTCAAGTTGTTGTGCTGATCCCAGCCGCCCATGCCCAGTTCGATAAATCGCACGCCGGCTTCGGCGAAGCGCCTCGCAAGCAGGCATTGCCGGCCGAAATTGTCGGTGCCTTTCGTGCCGATGCCGTAAGCTTCGCGCGTGGCCTCCGACTCGTTCGAGATGTCCATGATCGCGGGCACGGCACCCTCCATGCGGAAGGCCAGCTCGTACGATTGGATCAACCCCTCCAAGTCCGTGTTCACGCCGTCCTTCTGCAGGCGGTCTTTATTGAGCGTGGCCAACAGGTCGAGCTGCTGGCGTTGCAGTTCGGCAGAAAGCTTGGCATTGCCGATGTTGGCCATGCGGCCGCCGCCGTTGCGTTCCTGCACGCCGTCGATCTTGATGCCTTGATAAGAGGCCGGCAGGAAGGCGCTACCGTAGCTCGGCGCGCCACCCGCCGGATTGATCGTGATAAAGCCGGGCAACTCGGCGTTCTCGCTCCCCAGCCCGTACAGTGTCCAAGCGCCCATCGACGGGCGTTGAAAGCGGAAGCTTCCGGTGTGCATTTCGGCCACGGCCTGCGGATGCACGCCCACGTCGGTGTACATGCTGTTGAGTAAGCACAAGTCGTCGGCGTGCTTGGCCAGGCTCGGAAAGATATCCGGCAGCCACAGCCCCGACTTGCCATGCTGGGCGAACTTGAACGGGGACCGCATCAGCTTGCGATTCTTGTCGCCGGCGGCCTTGCCGTCGTCGGACTGCAAGCGCGGTTTGTAGTCGAACGTGTCGACGTGTGACGGTGCGCCCTGCATGAACAGGAAGATGACGCGCGTGGCGCGCGGCTTGAAATGTGGCTTCTTGGGCGCCAGCGCATTCGGCGCCTCGGACGTACTGGCTTGCGCGGCCAGGTTCGAGAAGGCCAGATACCCGAAGCCGCAAGAAGCGGCCTTCAGCAGTTCGCGACGCGTCCAGACATGCGGGCGGAAGTTGTTCAACATTTCGCAGGACCTTATTCAATACACGTAACGGAACTCGCCCGACTCGAACAACGTCTGGCAGAGGCTGGTCCAGGCAGCCTGTTGCGGATTTTTGTGACCGCTGTCGAAGAGCTTCTGCCGATAGCCGTTTAGATACTTGGCCACCGCCGCGTGTTCTTCCTTCGTGGCGAGCCGCGATAGCGCCAAGCGATAAGCCATGTCGATCCGCGTCGCCTGGTCACGATCCTTGTCCTTCAAAATGCGTTTGGCCATCTCCTCGGATTGCCGTAGCACAAACGGGTTGTTCATCAGAAACAGCGCCTGGGTCGGCACGGTGGTCACGTCGCGCTTGCCGACGATCAGGCTGGGATCGGCGGCGTCGAACACTTGCATGAAATCGGGCAAATTACCGCGGACGATCGGCAAATAGACGCTGCGGACGTTAGTCGCCTTGTGGACTTCTTGCAATTCGCGGCCGCGCACCGGTCCATTATCGAGATCCATGACGACCGAACCCGTCGGCCGCTCGAGGTCTAGCTGGCCGCTGGCCATCAGGATGGCGTCGCGAATTTCTTCGGCGTCCAGACGGCGCCGGTCGACGCGCCATAAGTAAATATTCGCCGGGTCGTGGTCGTGGTTGGCCGCGTCGTAGTCGCTGCTCAACTGATACGTATGGCTCAGCACGATCGAGCGGATCAGTTTCTTGACGCTCCAGCCTTCGCTCATGAACTGAAACGCCAGGGCGTCGAGCAGTTCGGGATTGCTTGGCTCGTTGCCGAGAACGCCGAAATTATCGACGGATTCGACCAATCCTTGCCCGAACAGGTGTGACCACACTCGATTGACCATGACCCGAGCCGTGAGCGGGTTGGTCTTGCTCGCGATCCATTGCGCCAATTCCAGCCGGCCGCTACGGCGTGGATTGAGGTGATTCGTCGCGGGCGTTTTCAACACGGTGAGCACCCCGCGCGGCACCTCGGCGCCTTTATCCTTGATTTCGCCGCGCACCAGCACCTGGCAATTCACTGGCGATTTCGACTCGACGACGCCCATTGCCAGGTTGCTGGTCGGTGTTTTTTGGCCTTCGAGCTTTTCGATCTGGTCGCGCAGCTCCTTGACCTTGTCGCGCACCGCCTGGTTATCGACTCGCATGTTGCGCGCCTGGGCTTTGGCCATGTTCATGCCCTTGCCCTTGGCTTTGCCTTTCGGCAATGAGGCCCTGGCAGCCTGGCGGGCCGACTTGTGAATCTGGTCGATTTCGCCTTCCAAGCGAGCAATTTCCCGCTGACGTTTTTGTTCATCCTTGAGCGCCTCGGGCGATGGCTTGAGGCTGCGCGGCGTGTCGGCCAGGGCGATCAGTCGTCCATCGAGTGCGGCTTTCTTCCCGGCTTCCGTGCCGGACAGCGTCTCGGTGCTGCGAAAGATGCCCGCCAACGCGTAGTAATCGGTCGTGGGAATTGGATCGAACTTGTGATCGTGACAGCGGGCGCAGGCGATCGTCATACCCAGCATCGCGCGGCCGACGACGTCGATCTGGTCGTCGATCACGTCCATGGCGAACTGCTCTTCGTTGCGCGTGTTGACCCCCTTCGGGCCGATGGCCAAAAAGCCAGTGGCGACCAGGTGCTCGTTCTTCTGCTCGGCGCCGCGGGCCGGCAAAAGGTCGCCGGCGATCTGTTCCATGACGAACCGGTCGTACGGCTTGTCGGCGTTGAAGGCGTCTATGACGTAGTCGCGATAACGCCAGGCGTAGCGATACGGAACATTGCGGTCCTTGCCGGTTGACTCGGCATAGTGCGCAACGTCGAGCCAATGCCGGGCCCAGCGTTCACCAAAACGCGGCGAAGCCAACAAGCGATCGACAACCGTGGCAAACGCTCCGCTTGATTCGTCCTTGAGGAAGGCGTCGACTTCGTCGGGTGTGGGTGGCAAACCGGTAAGATCGAAGGTCACGCGGCGGATGAGCGTCAGGCGATCGGCATCACGCGCTGGCGTGAGATGCTCTCTTTCTTGCGCCGCGCGCACGAAACGATCGATGTTCGTGTGCGGCCAGCGCGAATCGTTCACTTCCGGCGGCGGCGTCAACTTGGGCTGCTTGAAGGCCCAGTATTTTCGTGCCTCGGCCAGGTCGATCTTGTTGCGCGGCTTGGCCGCTTTGCCGACGCGCGGATCAGGTGCGCCGCTATTGATCCAGTCGACGATGTCCTGAATCGTCGCTTCGTCGAGTTGCCCCTTCGGCGGCATCTCGAGCCCTTCGTAGCGGATGGCCTGCACGAGCAGACTGTCGTCGGCGCTACCTGGCATGACGACGGCGCCGGAGTCACCACCTCGGTGCATTCCCTCGGCCGAATCGAGCAGCAAGTGTCCCTTCGCCTTGGCAGCATCGCCGGAATGGCACTCGTAGCAATTGTGAACGAGGACCGGGCGGATCTTCTTCTCGAAGAAGTCAACGCCTTCCTTCGAGAGCTTGGGCTTGGGAGGCGCCGCTACGGCGCATGTCGCCGAGAGAATCGCGGCAACCAGAAACCAGCAACAACAGATTCGTGGCAGCCGCATGGGATAGAACCCGACACGCCGGCTAGAAATCACCCTCAGTCCGCCCCTTCCATTATTCTATTTCAATACGTATCTAACACCCAAATTGGCAAGAGCGACCGGCCGAACCTGACGATTCCGTAGGATTTACGGTCCGCAGCAGGGATCTACGGATCGATTCCGTGAGCCGCGCGCCCCGATCGTGCGGCCCAGCGGCGTCTGACATTAGAGGGAGGGCAGGCCAATGCCGCGCAGTTCGCCGTCGCAGACGAGCCTTTGCTCGACGAAGCATTGGAAGCGATAGACGATCATAACGCCACGGCGGATTTTCAAGACCTTGGCCATGATCACGAGCCGTGACGGAACGGCCACCGTCTCGCGAAAACGTACCTGGTCAAGCCCTCCAAATCCCAGCACCCGGCCATCGGTGAGATTGCGACTTTGGGCGTGGTAACTGCAAAGCTGTGCGGCCGCCTCGCAAATCAGAACGCCCGGTGTCACAGGATGTGCCGGAAAATGGCCGCGGCACCAGAATTCGTTGGCCGTCAAATCCTTGTAGCCAACGACCGTTTGCGTGGCCTCGTCATCGTGGACCACCGCGGTGAGCTGCTCCATCTCGAACCGCTGCGGGTTGACGCGGCGAATCGCCTCCTGGTCCGCGATCACGCGATCCAGGCAGAAGGCCTCATGAGGCACGATCGGTTCCGTTGTGGGCACGTCGGTCTCCGCCGAGGGATGAAGCACCGGGCTGGGTGAATCAGGAGCCAGTGGTGCAGAGCCACACCGGCAACGCATAAATCGTCACCGGGAGCAGCCACCTTGCCGGGCATCAGCCAACAGGCTGAAAGGCCTCCTGTCTCGGCCGCGTCATGGTATCAAACAGGGCCTGCCGGTCAAATCGACCTCATCGTCGGTACGAATCCGTGTCCGCTGCTAAACGTATTACTTGGATCAGGGGCTGTTATCCCCATTGTGGACGGGTATACTAACGGAGCCGGTCGGTCCGCCGAACAGGAATTGACTGCTCCGTCTTATCCAAGACTTAATCCAGAGCGGACAACCCCCTCTCGCCTTCCTGCCTGCTGGGTCCGGTCTTTTGCGACCCCTTTCTTTGTCAGCTCGGAAAGATTTTTGTAGAGCCGGCGCATGGTGATTGGTCTCGGAATGTCGAACTCAAGCAGTCATCGGGGCTCGCTTGGCAAACGCAATTGCATTCCGGACGGAACGCATTCAGGAGATGAGCGGTGGGAAAGAAACTGTATGTCGGTAATCTGAGCTACGGTGTCAAAAGCTCCGACCTGGAGACACTGTTCTCGCAGTTCGGGCAGGTGCAAAGCGCGCAGGTGATCGAAGATCGCGAGACAGGGCGCAGCAAAGGCTTCGGCTTTGTCGAAATGAGCAGCGATGCCGAGGCACAGGCAGCCATTCGCGGCCTGCACGAGCAGGAGCATGAAGGACGTCCGCTGACGGTGAACGAAGCTAAACCGCGCGAAGATCGTGGCGGCGGCGGGGGCGGTGGACGCCGCGGTGGCGGCGGTGGCGGCGGCTACGGCGGTGGCCGCGGCGGTCGCTACTAGACCAAACCCCAAAGAAGTACCCGAAAAGCATCGATGTTCGCAAAAGAGGCCGGCGAGAAGCCGGCCTCTTTTGCGCGCGGCGCGGTGGAGGTCGCACACCGACGAAACTCTAGCCGTCGCCGTTGGTCGAGGCGCGCTCGGTGGAAGTTTCTACTCGATCGAGTTCTGCGGCGGCGACGATCCAGCGCCGGCAATCCTCGGCTCCGCACCGGCAGGGGATCGCCCACGCGGCGGGCCAGCCGTAGTCGATCGTCAGTTCCGATCCGTCGGCGATGCGTGCGATGGCGATGACGTATAAGCGCCTTTGGCGCCCTCCGCGCACTCCCTCAACGTCGAACCAGTGCAACTCACAATTGGGTTCGCAGCTGTGATTCATATAGCGAAATGGCGTGATCGGTTCCAAGGAGCGATGATCGCCCAGATCCATGCAGTAGCGAGATTCGTGTTCGCGATCTTCGATGACCTCACCATGCACCTCGCCGATGACCTCGTACTGGGCGAACCACCGCTCGGCGAAGACGCCGCGCCCCACGCGGCTGCGGCCGACGCGAATACGACCTGGCTTCGTTGTTTTAGGATTGCGAACCCCTTCATCTTTGAATTTGCCGGGCATGCATGCTCCTCGAAGCTCTCGCGGCCGCGTTTCCACAGAAACTTCCTAGACCGCCCGGACCGCCGCATAGCCTGAGGCCGTCAGGCAAAACGCATTCTTGGGGCCCGCGCTCGTCACGAGGCCATCATCCATCAGCCGCGTCATGGCAGCATTTAAGCCCGAGTCCAAGTTGTGGATGAAGAGCATTTGCCCCGGCCCGACCCGATAGCGGCGAAATATCGCGAGAACTTTGAGCGCCGCGTCATCCATCGGACGATTCCTTTGCGAAGGGGCTCGCGGGAGAGGAAACTGCCTTGTCGCGAGCGTGAGAGCGAAAACCGGACCTCACCTTCCGTAGTTTGGCCGCACCACCGACAAGATTGTACCAGTTTTGCACGCCGCGTGCGCGCCAAACCCATCATCCTCTGGCGAGGGTCGCCGCGACCTCACGACGGACTTTGACGCCCCGTCCGATCGTGCCGCAATACCCGTTGAAGGCCTGAAGAGACGATCGCTTCAGCCGGCTTTGAGCTTGTCGATCAAGAACGCCACGACCTTCGTGCCCTGTTCTTCGCGTGCCGCGCGGCCGCTACTCCCGTCCAGCAACAACAGGCAATCGATGCCGTTCTGCTTGCACCGATCGGCGATCGCCGTCGAATGTTTCGGATGATGCAGGTATGCGCCGCGGTCCTTAGGCTCCTCGTCCGGAAACGAGCATGCCAGCGCCACGGGCACGTCGTCTTTCGTGATCAGGTTGACCATGCTGCAGTCGCGCATCACTCGATCAGCCTCGGGCGTATCTACATCTGCCGCAGAGGCGAATCGATAAAATTGGACCCACTCCGCCGCGCCACGCGCAAAGGGCGAATCGCCGACGATTTGTTTCCAGTCGCGTAAATCGTAGGAAGCCTGCCCCTCGAGCGAACCGGCCGCAGTCAAGCGCGACGACTGTCGCAGAACGGGATCGGTTGCCTTGGGATCGGCCAGGTCGTCATGAAACGCCAGCCACAAGCTCGTGCCCGCTCCGGCTGACCCGCCAAAGGCAGCGATCCGCGCGGGATCGATGTTGTACTCCTTGGCGTGCGCGCGGAGATACTGAATCGCGCGCGCCGCATCCCGCAAGATATCCTGAATCGCGGCATGTTCACGGAAACGATAGTTGATCGACGCGAAAGAAACGCCGGCATCCAGACACTGGCGGATCACGGGGCGATTACGCACCTGACCTTTGTCGCCATTGACGAATCCACCGCCGTGGATGAAGACCACCAGCGGCGTTGGTTTCTCCGATTTCGCTTTCCATAAATCGAGGACGTTCCGCTGGTGCGGACCATAGGCGACGTTTTCCACGTCGGGTCCATTCGCCTGCGGATCAGCGGCCGGCGATGTGGCCACCAGTGTGAGAACCAGCGCAACAAAACCGAACAGGATGCGGACGGCGGATAGCGAGCGCGGTTTCATGGCAATTCCCCTCCAGGCTGCTCGAGGCGCGCGAACGCGCGCCGCCGACACTCTGGCAGCATAATCCCTGCCGCGGGAGACTACCACATTCTCAAGCCAACCGAGGGAACGAGTTTCACTTCGTAGGCGACCTTGTGCTGACGATCGCGGCTACTTCGTGACCCGTTCAAGCACATAGATATAAGCTGGCGTGCCCGCAACGGTCTTGAACTCCGTGGGGCGCGGCAGATCTGGGTTGTAGCTGTAGCAGATTTTCAGCTTGTCACCTTCCAGCGAGATGATTCCTTTCAGGGTTTTGTCGCCTAGCCGGTCCGCCCCCAGATCGACCCACATCGGTTTCTTGCTGACTTCGAGTTTCAATTGATAAGCGGCCGTCCGTCGATTGGGCCGAAGCCATTTGTCGCCGCTAATCGCATCGATGGTGCCGGCCGCTTGCGACTCGTCGTGGCCCGAGAATTCACAGTCGATGATCTTCCATTTGCCTTGCAGCTTCTCGAGCTCGGGCGAAAGCTTGGCGGCCGCGGTCGATGCGTTATCTGCGGTCGCAGTTTTCACGCCCACTCCGTTTGTGCGTTCCAGCACGTACAAGTAGCCCTTGGCGTTTGGCGTCGTTTTGAATTCCGACGGCCGTGGAAGTTTCGGGTCATAGGCGTAGCAGATAGTGAGCTTGTCCCCTTCGAGTGAACAGATTCCCTTCAAGGTCTCATCGCCAAGGCGATCGGCCGATAGATCGACCCATATCGGGCTTTTGCTGAGATCCATCGTCAGCCGATATTCGCCCGTCCGGCGACCTGGGCGCAGCCATTTGCCATCTTGAATTGTGTGTACCGTGCCCACGATGCCTGCGTCGACTCCGCCCGAGAACTCACACTGGACGATCTTCCACGTGCCATCAATTGGCTGATCGGACTTCGCATCAGGACTAGTGTTTAACGACGCCCCCTCCTGTTTGTCCTGGGCGTGCAGGTTCGCAGTGATGGTCAACCCTGTCCCCGGGACAAACAGCAGAAGGCCTGCCATGAAAACCGCACGCGCGAAGTGGTTGGCTCGACGTCGGTCGGCGCTTACGTACCGCATGATGGCCTCCAATCTTTGTGAATTGACTTCCAAGGGTCGTACTCCGGGCAAGGCGACAAGCGACCGCAATCTTCCTCGCTGCTCGAGAACGTTCAACAACGCCCGCGCATACACAACCGGCTTACAACCGATGCCGGCGATGACCTCTTCGTCGCAACAGTGCTCGCGGGCGCGGCTCATATTTTGATTCACCCACCAGATCAATGGGTTAAACCACCAGATCAGCTGTGCGGCGAGTTGCATCTTGCTTGCCAATTCATCGCGTCTGCGAACGTGGACTAGCTCGTGTGCCAGAACGAGTTCGGCGTGTTCGTCAGCCATACCGGACAAAAGCGATTCGGGCAGCAGGATCGTAGGTCGCAACAGCCCGAATACCGCGGGACCGATCGGCCGGGATGTGACGGCGAGCCTGACGCGCCGACCTATCCCCAGCCGACGCGACAGCTCGATGATCGCGACCCTGTGCCGTTCGTCGACCGGAAGGCTCGAGCGCCGGATCAAGATCGAGGCAACGAAATGTTTACCGGCAACGTAAACCACACCGAGCGCGAGGCCGCCAGCCCAAACGTAAAACCCGATAACGCCTGCACGCGGCCACTTAATCGTTGGATGGCGAAGTTCGCCGGCGGCGGGCCCGCTGTCGTGCCGCTGCTGTGCAAATTGTTCGCTCACCGGCGCGATGGATGCTGAGGGTGCTGAGGCGTCCTGGGGAACGACTTCGGTGGCGAGGGATGTCGATTTCGAATTAACTAGTGCCCAGCTGAAGAGACTCGTCGGACTGCTCCAGACTGGCGGCACGAGCGCCTTGAAAAGAACGAGCATCCACAAGGCGTAGGCCAACCGAGGTCTTCGACGGCACCACAGCCTCACTGAAACCGCGACCAGGGTCGCAACGACGGCCACTTGCCAAAGTTGAACCCACGCCAGCTGCGCGAAATCGTCGAGATAGCGGTTCATGGCGAGCCTCTTTCCAACTGGTCCAATAGTTTGCGTAGTTCTTCAATCTCGTCGGTGGTCAGTCCACGATCGTTGACCATGTGTTGAAAGAGTGGGAGGACTTCGCCGTCGAACAGCCGATTGAGCATGTCGTCCACGACCTCGCCGATGACGCGCCCGGGCTGAACGGTTGGCCGATAGACATTGCTACGACCGACGCGAATCGTCTTGACGTATCCTTTCGCCTCCAGCCGGCGCAAGTATGTCTGGACCGTCTTGAAATCGAGCCCGCGATCCGCCGGGAGTGCCTCAAGCACCTGGCGGACGCTCGCCTGGCGCAATTCCCAGACGACGCGGGCAATCTCTAGTTCCGACTTGGCTACCGGTGGTCGCTTGGCCACGAAATACTCCTCCGCATCACGCTTACATTTGAACGCTATGATAGCGTTCAAATGAACGCCGTCAATGCCCGTGTGAGATTTTTTGGCAAGAATGAATCGTAGGCTGCCGCGCCCCCTCGGTGCTACGGCGCAGATAATCGACATCGCGCCGGATTAGAAAAGTCGCAGCTGCACGGCCGAGGCTATGGCCAGCGCCCGGGAGCCAGGACAGTGCTTACCGTCGAGCGGATAGGCCCGATGCCCAGCCCGGCGTAGGCAATCGACAAAGCTTTCGGGGCCATGCGTGCAATAGACGACGCGCGGCGCGACTTGCTCAATGGCCGACAGCAGTTCGTCGTAGTCGGCATGATCCGAGAGCGGAATGGCATGATCGACGCCCAACCGTCGCGTGGAGTGCATGGCCCAGCCGGTGACTGCGAACGTGACGGGATTTCGGATTCTCCCCAGATCGGCGCGCGAGTGTCGTTGCGGGGGCACGATCACGACGCAATCGTCGCGCGGCTTGCCGCGATACAGTTCGATCGCCCCCAACTCGACGCCGCAATCGCGATAGACCAGGCTGATTTCGTAGATCTCCTGGTGCTGCTGCACTGCGATGCCGGCCATCGCAAGAATGGCCGTCACTTCTTGTGCCTTGCCAAGCGAGTAAGCCTGCACGACAGGCGTCAGGCCGCGCGAAAGCGTCTCACGAATCAGATCCACGAGGCGCTCGATCGCCTCGGCACGAGGCAGATGACGGTGTGCAGGGTTGCCGTAGGTCGACTCGATGACCAGGAGGTCGGCCCGCGGCAACTCGGCACGTTCGGCGGTGGCCGATTCCGCCAGCTTGAAGTCGCCCGTGTACAGCAAGCGTTGCTCGCCGTCGTCGGCCAGCAACATGGCCGATCCCAGGCAATGTCCCGCCGGATAGGTCGTGAGCTGCAGCCCGCCCCAAGAGATCGTTTGGCGGTAGGGCATCTCCAGCACCGGCCGGCGGCCCATCCGCGCGTGATAGAGCCGTGCCGTGTGTGGTGTACACAAGGCAAACTCGTGCCGCGCCATGTGATCACGATGCGCGTGCGAAATAAAGCCGCGCGGCTGGCGGCGCCGGAAGTCGACCGCCAGGTCAGCCCGCGTAAGCTTCAGACCGCGATCGAAGTGAAACATGGCGCCGCGCCTGCTGAGTCGCGATCACATCAACCACACGAGTCACAACATTCACCAAGACGGCGCTCTTGCAAAGCGTCCCCGCGATAGCTAACGCCTCGCGGGCTGCGACGCCAACTTGCCTGCCGGTGACAGGCCCGCGGCTTTCCAGACTTTATCGAGGGCTTGCCCAGCACGCTTGATGCTTGCCTCGCGTCGCAACCCTTTCAATTGATCGGGATGGGCTGCCGGCGTTACGGGACCGTCGAATCCCATTTCGGCAAGGGCCACCAGCGCCGCCGACGAATCCAGTGCGCCCCCCTCGCCGGGAAGCATACGCTGGCTGGCCTTGAGCTCGCCGGCGGGGACGTCGGCCGGCGCATCGGCAAGCCGCGCCGCGATCAGTCGCTCGCCGCCCAATTTCTTGAGTGCCTCGAGCGAGCTGCCGGTGACGTGTAAGTCCCACAGATCGACGATCGCGCCGACGTTCTTGGCCGGTACGCTGGAAAGCAGTAGCAACAGCGCATCGGTCGTGTGAATGAATTCAAAGGCTTTGCCTTGCCGCGCTTCGGGAGCAGTGATCAGGCCGACACCCAGGCGCATGCCGTGCGGTTCGAGCGCCTTCGCCAGCTCGGCGAGCCGTTTACGGATGGTCTCAAACCGCTGGTGAAAGGGCTGCTCGTCGTTGGCGGGCTCGAGCCAGCTGAGGGCCCGACGGAAGCCCCCTTCGGCCGCGACCGTGGCCCATTCGTTCAATTGGGCCAGATCCGCGCGAAAAGTCGTTTCGTCGCCTTGCCAGCGCGTCGGCAGTTCGAATTCGCCGACTTGCAACTTGGCGCTATCCAGCAATCGCCGGGCGTGTGCCGCACCGTGCGATTTGACCTGCGCGACATACTCCATCACATCCAGACCGAGCCCGCGAAATCCGAATGACAGGGCCGACTCGATCAACTCACTCTGACTCCCCGAAAGGCCCAGGGCCTTGGGGCTCAGATTCTTGAACATCCGCTCCTCCGGTACCTCGATTCGCTGCACTGTTGACCAAAACGGCATTATGGCAAATTGCGGCGTTTCTTCAACCGCGGTGGCGCGCCGCCAGCATCCTGTGCATCGCGGGAACGACGCGGATTTGTTTTCCGCAGCCGACGTGTGGGATTGAGCTATATTTGACGATTCGCCGGCCCACGTCTCAGGGCCATCAGACGCTATCAACCTGTCCATGGCACGCCGGACGAAGGGCGTGGCTGTGCTACGTTTCAGCGCTTACTTTTCAATACTTGCGAGCACCTGCGCATGGAATACCTTCGCATCATCATCCTGGGCATCGTGCAGGGAATCACCGAGTTCCTGCCGATCAGCTCCGACGGCCACCTGGTGGTCGCCGATCAGCTCGTCGAGCGGTTTTCCTCGGTGCCGCTTTCGAAGCAAAGCATCATCGTCACGATCATCCTGCACTTGGGTACGCTGGCCGCGATCCTGATCGTCTACAGGGAGCAGATCCTGCGTTTGCTCACCAAGGACTGGCGTGTCATCGGGCTGTTGATCGTGGGAACCATTCCGGCGGCCGTCACCGGTTTGGTGCTCGAAGAGCTTTTCGAAGATTATCTGGTCAACCCACTGCTGACCGGCTGCCTTCTGCCCCTGAACGGATTATTGCTGTTTTACATCGACCGCAAGAAGCAGGGGGACGTCGAGTACGAGAACCTGAGCTACAAGCAAGCACTCTTTATCGGCTGCTGCCAGGCGTTCGCGCCGCTGCCGGGCATCTCGCGCAGCGGTACCACGATCGCCGGAGGTCTGGCGGCCGGAATGCGTCGCGACGCGGCCGCCACGTTTTCCTTCCTGCTCGCCATTCCCGCCATCGGCGGCGCGGTGACCGTGGCCTTTGCCAAGCTCTTGATCAAGGGAGCCGAGGACCTTCCCTCGCCCGGCGTGTTGGTCTTGGGGGCCGTGATCTCATTCGTTGTCGGCCTGGTGTCGCTACGTCTCTTGCTGCGGCTGTTGCGCGAAGGACTGCTCGACCCGTTCGGCTACTGGTGCATCGCGCTGGGGCTGGGTGTCGTTATTTGGAAGTTGTTCAGTTGAGCGGGGCGCGAGCGTTTACTTGGCGCGGATCGGCACCCAAATTATTCAATTAGTGGAATTATTCAACGCGAAAAAAGCACTTCGCGTTCCGTCGAAACAGCGCGGCAGGTAAAGGGCCGAGCGAAACGGGGTCGCCGATAACGGGACGGCACGGACGAAGTGACGATCGTGTTTCTGTCGGGCCAAAGGCCCGCAGCTCACATCTCGTCGAGCCGCAGTTGCTCGGCGGCGATGCGGTAGAGCGTCCGCTCGAGGCGACGGTGATGTCGCGGCGCTTGGGGCCGGGCGTGAGCATGCCCTCGTAGAATTCGCGCAGCCGTTCGATAGGCCGGCGGTTGCGAACGTCCTCGGCTCCAGGTCCCATTTTACCGGCCGGAGTGGCCTGATTTCGAGACCGGATTTGTCGATTAGTTCGCGTCCGCGTAAGTGCGCGGAAGCCTTGTCGGGCGTCGTCCCTACGAGGGGCTGAGGCTTGTGGCGCGCACAAAAAAGCGAGGCGCCACTGGGGCGCCTCGCGTTGAAATGCATCCTTGATTGAGCAAACGCTCTTCTACACGACCTGCGTTACGCCCGGCGTGGCCACGACCGGCGTCGGCGGCGAGGCGGTCCAGGCGTATTCCTTCGGTGCGAGGTTGATATCCGAACCGAGCGCCTGCTCCCAGGTAATCATCTTGCCCGAGTAGGTCGCCATGCGGCCGAGAATTGCCGTCATGCTCGACAGGGCACCGTTTTCGGCTTCGTTCAGCGGATAGCCCGCGCGGATGCTGGCGAACAGGTCGTCGTGCTCGACCTGGTACGGATTCTTCTTCTCGCCGCGGAAGCGCCAATCGTCCCAACCCTTGATCTTGATCCGCCCTGCGCTGATATCCGATGTGCCATGCGTGCCGATGGCGTGTTCGGTGACACTGTCCCAGCAATTGGGGATATGGCGGCAATAGCTGAACATCCGCGATCCATCGGCATACTCGAACTCGACCGCGTGATGGTCGAAGATTTCGCCGAAATCCTTGCCCGTGCGCACCTGCCGACCGCCCATGCCTTGAGCACGGACCGGGTAGCCGCGCTTCAACCAGTTGACCACGTCCAGGTTGTGGATGTGCTGCTCGACGATATGGTCACCGCACAGCCAGTTGAAGTAATACCAGTTGCGCATCTGGTATTCCATGTCGGACTGATTCTCGGTGCGCGGATGGACCCACACGCCGGCGCCGTTCCAGTACACACGTGTGGCCAGGATGTCGCCGATCGCCCCGTCTTGCAGACGCTTGATCGTTTCGATGTACGACGCTTCATGATGGCGCTGCAGGCCGACGCCAACACCCAAACCTTTTTGACGGGCACTCTGCGCGGCGGTCAGCACGGCCCGCACACCCGGTCCGTCGACGGCGACTGGTTTTTCCATGAAGACGTGCTTGCCGGCATCCACGGCGGCCTGGAAGTGGACGGGGCGGAAGCCCGGCGGCGTGGCCAGGATCACCAGGTCGATTCCCGCGGCGAGCACTTTCTGATAGGCGTCGAATCCGACGAAGCGGCGTTCCTCAGGCACGTCGATCCGGCTGGCAATTTCGCCTTCCTTCATCAAGCTCTGATGGCTGCCGTCGAGCCGATCCTTGAAGGCGTCCCCCATGGCAACGAGCTTGACGTTCCCCTTCGTGCGCAGCGCCTGGCTGGCAGCGCCGGTGCCGCGGCCACCGCAGCCGACCAGGCCGATCTTGATCGTGTCATCGCCGGCGGCATGTGCGTAACGAGCCGGACCGAGAGTGGCTGCCAGACTGCCCCCCACGACTGCCACGGTCGAGCTTTTCAAGAACGAACGACGAGAAGCATTCTGCGGATCGTTGGCTGGGGCATGCTCTGACATAATCCTGCTCTCCTCAAACAAGGGCGGGTCTGGTGTTGTGAAATTATTAAAGGTTGCGTTTGGCCGCCTCGCCATCGGCGAGCGCGTGCCATTGAATTACTGCTGCGAAGCATCGGCCGAGAATTTGATTTTCTCCTCGGCCGAGGGTTCATTCAGCGGGCGAACCACGCGGAACCCCAGAAACAAGGCATCCGTATAATACCAGATGCTCTGCGGAATTTGAGGATCCTGCTGCTTCCATTCCTTACTCGAACCGCGTCGGGCGGCACTGCGCAGCGCCGCCGGATCGTCATCCCACGACCCCCCGCGCACGCTGCGCGGCTCGACCTTTGTCGCCACGACAAGCGGGTTGGCGCCCGTCGCCTTCGTGTAGGCGTCCGGCGCGTACTGGTCGACGCACCATTCAGCCACGTTGCCGTGCATGTCGTGCAATCCCCAGGGATTGGGCTTTTTCTTGCCCACCGGGTGATATGCTTCGTTGCTGTTGTCGTAGTACCAGGCGTAGTCGTTCAGGTCGTCGGGGCTGTCGCCAAACGAATAGGCGGTCTTCGTGCCTGCCCGGCAGGCGTATTCCCATTCGGCTTCGGTGGGCAAGCGGTAATAGTGCCCGGTCTTGGCCGACAGCCACTCGCAGTATTTCTTGGCCGCGAGCTGCGTCATGCAAATCACCGGGTAACCTTCCTTACCCATGCCGAAGGTCATGTCCGTGTACGGCTTCGTCGGTCGGGTGACGGCGTCTGCCAGCTTGTCGAACTCGGTCGGCTCGCGCCCTTCGACTTTGCGCCGTTGAATGTCGAGACTGAACATGAACAGTTCGTACTCGTTCCACGTGACCTCGCACTTTCCCATCCAGAACGGGGCGATCTCGACCTCGTGCTGCGGCCCTTCGTCCTCCTTGCGCTCGGCTTCGCCGGCGGGGCTTCCCATCACGAACTTGCCCCCGGGAATCGGCACCATGTCGAACTTGACAGGCGTGCCGGGGATTTGCTCGGTGTAAGGTTTCATCTCCGCTTCGGCCTTGGCTTCGGCGTCGGGATTCGGCGTGGCCGCTTTGCCTTCGGCCGCCGGGAGCCGAGAAATCGGAACCGCGGCTGCCCATAGAAGGATTGCGGCCAACAGGCGCACGCTTCGCAGAAGGATCAACAATCGGTGCGTCATCATCATCGAGACTATAATTTCCAAAGGTTCAAGAACTCTCGCCGGTCACTTGTCGTGCGGCGATACTCGTTCCGCGGTCACGATGGCCGGAACGATTTTGTAGCGATGTCAGCACATCAACCAGGGCATCGGCAGGGAAATACATGCAGGGGGGATGGTCCAAACCCGGCTCCGTGCTGCGACTGTTGGCACTGCCACTGGTATCGCTGTGTACCGTCGCCGGGCGGCCGGGAATCGCTCCCCTGCGGGCCGCGGACACCTCTCCACTTGGGCGTTACGAGTTTGCACAAGTCGAGATGGGGATGCAATTCAAGCTGCTATTGTATGCAGCCGACCAGACGGCCGCAAATCGAGCCGCCGCAGCAGCTTTCGACCGGATTCACCAGCTCAATGGCGTGATGAGCGACTACGACCCGGCCAGCGAATTGTCGCGTTTGAGCGACACGGCCGGGCAGGGTCGCGCCGTCAAGGTCAGCGACGACCTGTGGTTTGTCCTGGTCGCCGCGCAGCAGCTTGCCGAGCGATCGGACGGCGCCTTCGACGTGACGGTCGGGCCCTACGTGAAGCTGTGGCGCCGAGCGCGGCGCGAGAAGGAAATGCCCCCCGCGGCTCGCATGAAAGATGCACGGCAGGCCGTCGGCTATCGTTACGTCAAACTCACAGCCGAAGACCGCGCGGTCGAATTGCTGCGGCCGGGCATGCGGTTGGATTTGGGCGGCATCGCGGTCGGCTACGCAATCGACGAGGCGATGATCGTCTTGCGCCAACATGGCATCACCCGCGCCCTGGTCGACGGTAGCGGCGATATCCTGGTCAGTGATCCCCCGCCCGGCGAACGGGGATGGCGGATCGGCGTGGCACCGCTGGAAGCCAAGAACGGCCCGCCGAGCCGTTTCCTGTCGCTGGCAAATTGCGCCGTGACGACCTCGGGCGACGCCTGGCAGTATGTCGAGCTGGAGGGTAAACGCTACTCGCACATCCTCGACCCGCGCACGGGGCTGGGGCTGACGGATCGCAGCCTGGTGATCGTCGTGGCGCGCGACGGCATCACGGCCGACAGCCTGACGAAGGCCGTGGCCGTGCTTGGGCCGGGCCAAGGTCTGGAACTGGTGACGGAATATCCTGGCGCGGCGGCGCTTGTGCTGCGGCCCGCGGATGGCAAAATCGTGCAGGAAGAATCGAGCAATTTCAGGAGCTTTGAATGAAGATCTATCTGCTCTTTGCCATCATCGTCGTGAGCGCCGCACTGGCAAATGCCGCGGAATCGCTCATCGCCCCCGGCGGCGAAGTAAAGAAGCTCGCCGGGGATTTTGCCTTTACCGAAGGGCCGGCCGCCGATCGCGATGGGAACATTTATTTTTCGGACATACCCAATAACCGCATTATGCGGTGGGGAAACGATGGTCAGCTTTCCACCTTCCGCGAAAACTCGGGCGGAGCGAACGGCTTGTGCTTCGACAAGCAAGGAAATCTGTTGGCATGCGAAGGCGGCGCGCGGCGGCTGACGTCGATCTCGCCCGCCGGCGAAGTGACCGTCCTGGCCGACAGCTACGAGGGCAAGAAGCTGAATAGCCCCAACGACCTGTGGATCGATCCGCAGGGAGGGGTGTATTTCAGCGACCCGCGCTACGGCAACATGGAAGGTCTGGAGTTGCCCGGCTTTTACGTCTTTTATTTAACGCCCGATCGCAAGAAGCTGACGGCCGTGATTACCGACATGGTGAAGCCGAACGGCGTCCTCGGGTCGGCCGATGGCAAGCAGTTGTTCGTCGCCGACGCCGGCGGCAGCAAGACGTACCTCTACATGATTCAGGCTGACGGTTCGCTAACTGATAAGAAGTTGTTCGCCGGGCAGGGGTCCGATGGCCTCGCGCGTGACGAGCAAGGAAACATCTACCTGACCGGCGGCGGGATCACGGTCTACGCGCCAGGGGGCGAGAAGCTGGAAACCATCGCCGTGCCCGAGGGCCCCGCGAACCTGAAGTTCGGCGGCCCGGATCGCAAGACGCTCTACATCACCGCACGGACTTCGTTCTACGCGGTGCCGATGCGCGTGCGCGGGCAGTAATCGCTTCTCAGAAGAGAAGAAGTTCGCCACCGAGGGGCGCACGGCTAAACGAGTCCCGGGTGCCACACACGCGATCCTTCTCGGCGACCTCTGTGTGCTCGGTGGCTAATCCGTCGGCCAACGAGAACCGCTTACGATCGCGCGCCGGCCGCTTCGCCGCCGAATCGCTCGAGCGCCAGCTCTTTTAGTCCGCGCAGATCGAGCTTGCCGGTACCCAGGACCGGGATCGTTTCGACTTTGCAGAAGCTGTCCTGCGAAGGAATCCAGATATTCGGCAATCCCTTCGCCGCCAGGTCGCGACAGATTTCATCGATCGGGCGCGGCAAGTCCGTATACAGCACGACCAACCGCTCGCCGCGAGTCGGATCGGGCACACCCGTGACCGCGAAGGTCAACTCATCGGGGTCGGCCTCGGTGACGGCCTGGATCGTTTCTTCGACCTTGATGTGCGGCACCATTTCGCCGCCAATTTTCGAAAATCGGCTTTGCCGCCCTGTAATCTGGATGCAGCCATTCGAGGTCACTAGCCCGACGTCGCCCGAGTTGTACCAGCCGTCTTTGATGACCTTGGCCGTCAGGTCGGGGCGGTTCAAATAGCCCTTCATGACATTCGGGCCCTTGAACCAAAGTACTCCCTCTTCATTCGGCCCGAGGTCTTTGCCCGTCTCGGGATTGACGGCCTTTACTTGGACGCCGGGAATGGGGCGCCCCACGGTGCCCTCTTTGCACGTCAATTGTTCGGGGCTGGTGGCACGTGTCTTTGGGACGTGAAAGGCCACGATCGGCGACAACTCGGTCGTGCCGTACCCTTCGCCCGGGCGGACGCCGAACTTTTTTTCAAAGGCCTCGGAGAGTTCGATGGGCAGCTTCTCGGCTCCTGTCAGTACCATTTCGACGCCGGCGAAATCCTCAGGCGGGCAGCGACGCAAATAATTTCGCAAGAACGTCGGCGCCGACACCAGGATCGAAACCTTGTGCTTGCGGCACATCTCGCCCACCTGCCGCGCCTCGAGCGGGCTGGTGTGATAAGCCCCCTTGGGATCCAGCGACAGCGCGGTCCACAGCGTGGTCGTGAAGCCGGTGGAATGAAAGAAAGGCAGGATGCCCGCCACGCAATCATCGGGGTTCAATTGCAACAAGTAATCGACGCATTCCACGTTCGAAGCGACATTACGCTGCGTGAGCATCACCCCCTTCGGTTCGCCGGTCGATCCCGAGGTAAAGATCACGGTCAGCAGGTCGTCGTCCTTGATCTTGTCCACGCCCAAGATCCGTTCCAGGATCGGCATCGGGCATACGAACGCCTGAAACGCCGCGATCAGTTTGTCGACGGTCGTGACCTTATCTTTGAAGTCTTCCAGATAGACGAGATCGGCATGGATATCGAGATTGAATCGCTCGAGTACCTTGCGGCTCGTCAGCACGTGCTTGATCTCGGCCTGGCGAATGCACGAGTTCATCACGTCGGACGAGACCGTGTAGTTCAAATTCACGGGAATTCGCCCGCACAGCGGTAACGCAATATTGGCCAACACCGCTCCCGCCGAAGGAGGAACCAGGATGCCGACGAATTTTTCATCGGCTCCGAGCACGTTGCGCAAGAGCAAGCGGCGAAAGATCAGCGTGCGCAAGAGCAGGCTGCCACCGGTCATCTCGACGCCCGTCGTATCGACAATCTTCGTGGCTTTCCGCCGGCGCCGGCACATGTGCAGGAACTCGCGCGGCATGATCATCGGCTTGGGCATCGGTTTGGCCACGGTCGGACAATCCTCAGGGTTGTTGCCCCGCGCGAAGGCTCGCCCGCGCGATGCTGGTTCTTGAAAATCAGAAGATCCGGTCGACAATCAGGAACACAAACGACACGTCGCGGTCAACTCCGCGCCCCTCTGCCGCGCCACGTGCATGCCGTCCGGAGGCTTTGACGCGCCGCCGGCCGAAATCGTCACAATGCGTTACCCGTCCCTTGGCGACGCCCCTTGGCGGACGACCGCCCTCCCTGTCCAAAAAGATACCTGTTCGCGAGCATCCCAGGTAGGCGATCTGACGACCACCCCGCCCGACGGGCCTGCCACCAGGCCTATTATCGTCATCCTGTCCGCGATCGGTTGCCCTCAGAAATACCCCAGCCAGACAAGTCCCCACGTCAGCAGGCCTGCGTCCGTCAGGGCGTGCGAGAGCCAGGCGGCATGAATACCTCCCGGCTGGCGGGCCAGCAGGCTCCAGGCCGCGGCCACGACCGTTAGCGCGACGAATACAAGGGCAAATGCGGCGAGCGTGACGCCTCGCATATTGGCGAAGATGAACAAATGCATCGCCGCGAACGCCGCGGCGCTGCCGAGTATTCCCACGGCATTGCCGAAGCGGCGCGACAATTCAGGGTCGAGCCACGCACGAAAGTGCAGCTCCTCCAAGGCGGAATTCAACGTGGTGAGAAAAACCACGACGGCCACCGCGCGCCAGGGAGTGATGCTGAACCGCGCATCCATGTCTTGGCGCAAATCGCCAGCTTCGATGCCGAGATACGCGGCCAAGGGAGGCAGCCCCGCCGCTGCGATCGCGACGGCAACCAGGGCAACGGCCACGGCGGCCGTCCATACGCCGGCGCCAGGGCGTGGTTCGTCGACGGGCCATAGACACGCCAGCCCACGTCGCCCATCCACGCCCCACCGCCAACCGACGGGTGCGACGAATTGCAGGACCTTGTAGGCGGATTGCGCGATGTAGTTTTGCCCTAGCCAAACAAGGGATGCGGCTTTAAGGGCAAATGGCCCGGCAGCCAGAACAATCAACAGCCACGTCATGATCGGCATGCCCCTCTCAACTGGTACTTCGCCGTGGAATCCGAGATCTTGCCGCATCGGCGAGGGGTCACGCTAGCAGTGGCGCCGCCGGCCGTCAAATTGACCTAGGGTGTACCAAAGGCTAACGCAGGAACGAGCTGCTTGGCCAGAGTCGCCTTGCCGGCATTTGACAGTTCCGGCTAGATTTCGCCGGCGTTTTGGGACCGGCTTCACCTGTGATGGAGTTCGCATGTTTCGCCAGTTGAGTACGTTCCTGCTCGGGATCATCGTCGGCGGAGCGCTGGTTTTCTTCGGACAGCGCTATCATGTGCTGCGCACCGACCGGGGACTGGAAACCGTGCCGAAGCTCTCCTCGGGATTCAACGATACTTATGTCGACGTGCGGAGCTTCCAGGCGGCCGATTGGGAACGCCACAAGGAGCTGGCCGCGGCGATCGTTCATGCCAAGCGTGAAGATTTGCTCGGCGCCTCGGCCAGCGATCAGACACGACAAGGTATCGGTCGTTTCGTCGATCAGTTGCGGAACCTGCGCAGCAGCTAATCCGGCCGCAAGTGAAGGATCGTGGTGCTCCGTGCGCGCCGACCGCTCGGTCTGTGCGGGACCTGCCGACCGATCCGGCCAAAACGATCGTGGCGCGGGCCGCGGGCTCTCCCGGATGGCGTAACATTCGTTCTTCGCTGCGGGGTCCTGCGCCGTCCGATTCCTGCGCGGCACACGATCCTTGCGACTGGCATGCTCGTTGCGCGTGGCGCGCGTGACAGGAGCGGTACAAGCCAGACGCCACGCGACGTCGCTGAAGTCTTGCTCCAGGCCGGCTCGATAGATTCCCGTGGGACGCGCGCTTATCGTTCCCGTCGCACGCACGTGCCTGTCCAGGGAGAGGAATTCGTTCGATGGAATTCAATCGTAACCATTATTTTCTGGCCGGGCTGGTCGTCCTGATGCTCGGCATTCAGATGCGGATGGTCGATTCCTTCGTTCTCTCGAGTGAAAGTACTCGTTTCTTGGCAACGAAGTTCCCCAATGCCAAGGGAGCCACGATCGCGCAGATGGCTCCCGCTGGCAGTTCCTCGGGCCCTCGCAAGACACTTCGGCCGCCGGAATGGTTGGGCTGGGCTCTGATCTCGGCCGGCTCGGTCCTTGTCCTGCACAGCCTCGCCATGCCCCGGCCCGCTGGATAGGCGACGCGCTCGCCAGAGCCTGCGGCATCGCGGTTCATGACTGGCTCGCGTGCTCGTCGCGGCAGGGGTGAAGGCATTCTGCTTGACACCCCCCGACCGCGGCATAACATTGGTTACTGGAAATGCTTGCGTCAAAAGGTTGAGCTTTTCGTCGCTGCTTCGTGCTGTTCTAATAGCGGCCGTTAAGGGCTGCCGATTGGCAAGCTATGCTGGCGGGCGGATGCACGAAATCCGCCGAATCATCATTCACAGTAATTCGAGCCAGACAGCGGGGCTGCCGTGCAGCTCTGCTGTCGTGCAGGAGAAGTCAATGGCTGCTCAGCGCCATTTAGAGGTCACGGATGTCGGCGACGTAACGGTCGTGCGGCTCACCGACCGTAAAGTCGTCGACGAGACGAACATCCAGGAGTTGGGGCGAGAGTTATTTGCCTTGGTCGAGGAAGAGCACCGCAAAAACATCGTGTTGAACTTTGCCGCCGTGGGATTCCTTTCCAGCTCGGCGCTCGGCAAGTTGATCACGTTGGAAAAGAAGGTCAAAGCCTCGGGCGGCAAACTGCGACTGAGCAATATTCGTCCGGAAATCTACGAAGTGTTTGCTATTACCAAGCTGAACAAGCTGTTCGAGATCAAGGACGACGAAGCCGAAGCGCTGGCTGCCTTCGGGTAGTCGGCACTTGCGGAAAAACGCATAGGTTGGATTTGCCCCGCGGCGGGTGCCTGCGAGTTGCTGGCACGTGTCGCCCAACGCACGCATCCTGGGCTACCCACGTTATGACGGCAAACGGCTGGCATTGGAGGACCGAGCAGGTCATTCCAAGCGATAACGGAGCCGGAAAAAAGGTTCTCGACGAGATCCTTGGGCAACTGGCCACCCACGACTGGGGACAGCGCGACATCTTTAGCGTGCACCTGGCATTGGAAGAAGCCCTGGTCAACGCCATCAAGCACGGCAATGGCTGCGATATATCGAAGTCGGTACACGTGGTCTGCGAATTGACCAAGGATCGCCTGTTGGTGCAGATCGAGGACGAGGGACCGGGATTCGATCCCGACAATGTTCCCGATTGCACGGATGCGGATCGCTTGGAAATGCCCTGCGGCCGCGGCGTGCTCTTAATGCGCAGCTTCATGTCGAGCGTCGAGTTCCGCGATAAGGGGAACTGCGTCGTCATGACCAAGTGCCGCCAGGAAGGCGAAGACGCCGCCTGAGAGGCCCTTGGGTTCGCCTGTTTTCTCTGCGCGCCACATCTGCGCACACTCCTCTGTCACTTGCCGGCACTCTGCCAGCCCGTTGCATTCGCGTTTGGGTTTGTTATCGTGACGCGTTTGTCGAGCCACACGTGTTGTTGGCGGTGCGAGTTACGGCATTCCACGGAGAACCAGCCATGTCGATGTACGTTGGAGAAGCCCTGGTAGGCGAGGGAAATGAAATCGCCCATATCGATCTGTTGATCGGCTCGAAGGATGGGCCTGTCGGCACCGCGTTCGCCAACGCGCTGGCCACGCAAAGCGAAGGGCACACGAACCTGCTGGCCGTGCTCACGCCCAATATCGCCGTCAAGCCGTCGACCGTGCTGATCACCAAGGTCACGATCAAGGGCATGAAGCAGGCCGTGCAAATGTTCGGTCCCGCGCAGGCCGCCGTGGCCAAGGCCGTGGCCGACCAGGTGGCCGCCAACGTCATCCCCAAGAACCAGGCCGAACAGCTCGTGATCGTGTGCGGCGTGTTCATTCACCCGCAAGCCGAAGACGACAAGAAAATCTACGAGTTCAACTACGAAGCCACGAAGCAAGCGATCGCCGCGGCCCTGGCCAGCAAGCCCTCGGTCGACGAAGTGGTCGCCAACAAGGACTCGGCCAAGCATCCGTTCCGCGGCTTCTAACTTCGGTCGAACCCGCAGCGGACTGGCTGGCCGCTGCGCCTGTCGCGACTGGACTACCGCGCCCCCTCTCGCGGCAATGGGAGAGGGGCGCGCTGGAGCGCCGTTGTATGATCGTCGCGCCGTGCTCGACAGTAGCAGGCTCCCATGAGCAAGCCTAATATCCTCGTCCAGCTCGATACCGACGAGCAACCGAGCGTGTTTGACTCGGTGGTGGCGATCGATGCCGGCGCCGAACATTTGCTGCGTCACCATGCGATCACGCCCGAGAATGTGCGCCAGCGCGTGCATGGCGCAATCTTCACGCGCGGGCCCGACGACCTGAAGCACACGGCGCTCTTTGTGGGTGGTTCCGACGTGGCTCGCGGCGAACAGGTGCTGGCCGCGATCGTCGCCTCGTTCATCGGCCCGTTGCGGACGTCGGTGATGATGGATTCGGGCGGGGCGAACACCACGGCCGCTGCGGCCGTGCTGGCGGCGGCAAAACATGTTGATCTGGCTTCGACCGACGCTCTGGTGCTGGCCGCTACCGGGCCTGTCGGGCAGCGTGTGGCATGGTTGCTCGCGCAAGAAGGGGCCGCGGTACGCGTCGCCTCGAGGCGGCAAGAACGTGCCGCGGAGGTGGCAGCCCGCGTGCGCGACAAAACGGATTCGTCGCGACTGACCGCCTGGGGCATCAGTTCACCGGCTGAATTGGATATAGCGCTCGAAGGCGTGAATCTGGTGGTGGCCGCCGGCGCCGCTGGCGTCGAGCTGCTGCCGCAAGCGGCGATCGACCGCGCCAGGCAATTGCGCGTGGCCATCGATCTCAATGCCGTGCCGCCGCTAGGTATCGCCGGCGTCAAGGTGACCGATAAGGCGGTCGATCGCAAAAACGTCATCTATTACGGCGCGATCGGCGTGGGCGGCACGAAGATGAAAATTCATAAAGCGGCGGTCAAGGCCCTGTTCGCGTCGAATGACCGCGTGCTGGATGCGCCAGAAATCTTCCAGATTGGCCGCGAGCTGTAAATGCTGCTCTGCACGCAGCTTTTCCAGCCGACGCGCAGAATCGCCTGTCGACCTCGTTTTCTCAGCGTTTCGACAAGTACAATAACACGCCCAGCGCCGCGACCAGGATCACGATTGATCCGACGAGCATCACGGCATTGGATATCGCGCGGCGCCGCACGCGTTCGTCATGCAGGACGCGTTCGGCCCGCCGCCCCGAACGATCGTCGGGGGTGATTGCGTCGGCCTGCGAAAAGAGATCGACCACCTCGTTCGCGCCTGAAGGTGATCGCGACTGCGTCGACGTCGTCGGCATTGCCGCCGGCTGTGGCAAGTCGGCGTCGATGGCCGAGCTTTTCCCAGCGGCTTCGGTTTCCGGGGTAGTCTGCCAGAGCTTGGTTCTCGTCCCTTTGCGTTTGCCCGTCGGAACCGACCGCCTCAATTCCTCGACCGAAACCTCTTCGACGCCGGTCGCCGTGTCGTCCGGCGCTTGCGGCACCAGCAGCACATTGTCGCAGGCGGGGCAGATCGTTTGCTGACCCGCCTGGCTGGCGTCGACTTCCGAGACCGCACCACAAAAGGGGCAGCCAAATTGCAACACCGCCACGGTTCACTCTCCGGCGCATACGCTAAGGTGTGCATGACTCCAGTATCTACGGCAAGAACGCGTTCCTATCATAAACCACTCGAGCGGCATTGCGCCAAGAGTGCAAGAGACAAGCGGACGCTCGGCGAGTTAGAATTTCTGTGCGGCGTCTCGCACTCTTTGTACACGGACCATGGCTTCGACAAACCGACGGCTACCGCCGCGCCAGCAACTCGCAGCGCCGGGCAAATGGCCCGCCGTGGGCGAACGTGCCGCTGTGGGGCCTGTCGGGCCCTGGCGCGTGGTCGTCGGCGGCGAGGTTGCTTCACCGCTGGATTTGTCTCTCGACCAGTTGCGGGCGCTGCCACGGGTCGAACGCACGATCGACATACACTGCGTGACGCGCTGGTCAAAACCGGAAATGCGTTTTGCCGGCGTGACACTGGCATGCCTTCTGGACATCGCGCGCCCGCATCCGGAGGCGAAGTTCGTGTCGTTCGTGGCCTACAGCGCCCGCAACCATAGCACTTCATTACCGCTCGCCGATGCGATCGCGCTCGAGACGCTGATCGTTTGGGAATTTGATGGTGCGCCGCTGCCGGCCGAGCACGGCGGACCGGTACGCGTGGTGGTGCCAAGCCGGTATTTCTACAAAAGTCTCAAATGGCTGCGGGCGATCGAAGTTCTGGCGATCGACAAGCCAGGCTATTGGGAAAGCGAAGCCGGCTATCACAACACCGGCGACCCGTGGCGCGAAGAGCGCTACATGGCGCCGCAACTGACGCGGCAGGAAATGCGGGCGGCGTTCGCCGCGCGCGATTCCTCAGGGCGCGATTTGCGCAGCATCGATGCACGCGGGCACGATCTCTCTGGGCTGCGCGCCCAAGGCGCGCTGTTACGAGATGCGAACTTCCAAGAGTGCCGCCTGGCCGGCGCGATCTTCGACGACGCGAACTTGAGCAACGCTCATTTTGCGGGCGCTGTTCTCGCGGGGGCGAGCTTTGCGCGGGCCGACGTCGAAGGAGCTGATTTCTCGGGCGCTGACCTCCGCGGGGCGAACTTCACCGGCGCCTCGCTCTTTGGGGTTACGTTTGGCGCCGTCGAGGCCGGGCAATCCTCCCGGCCCGCGATCGCTGACGCTACAACGCGGATCGATGCCGCGGGGCTCGAAGCGCTCGTGCCGCTCCAGGCGCAGCTCATCCGGCGGCTTCTCGCCTGTGGATAAATGCCCGCGCTCACCCCGCGGGCAGCGGATGTTTGAGCGCCGCCTCGGCCAACGGCGCAAGATCGTCCCTGGGTTCGCGATCGGCGAGCTCCTTCAAGAGCGCAATCGCCGCCGGGCTGCGCAAGCGCGCGAGCAAGGCCAACGCCCGACGCGCCGCCGTCGCGCGAATTGTATTGGAATCGGGCTTTTCCAACAGCAGCTTTTTGAGCCGCTGGACCCGTAGAGCCTCTTCGTCGGGGGCCGGCTTTCGGTGATTCTCCATCACGAATCTCGTGGCACGTAGCCGTTCACCCAATAACTGCAGGGCCACGTCCGGCTGTTCTTCTAAATCGCAAACGGCCTGATAGGCGCTCGCTATATCGTCTTCCGAGAGTCGACGCCAAAGCTCCTTAGGATCGGGTACTGGTCGGTGCTCGCCGCGACGCAAATCCCACACGTAGCCGACCCCATCGCTGCCGCCACTTAGGATCGTGCGGTTGTCATGGCCGAATGCCAGCGTGTACACGTAACTTTCGTGGCGGCCCACGTCCATGACCTTCAGGCCGGATTGGGCGTCCCACAATTCAACCTGGCCAGCCATACTGCCGGTGGCCAGATAGAGACCGTCCGGTGAGAAACTCAGAGCACCAAATACGAATCGGCCCTTCACCTGGAGAGTCGCGTGCGGCGTCATCTCAGGTAGTTTCCACAGTCGGACCTTACCGTCGAGTTGCGCCGTGGCAAGAAGATCACCCGCTGGTGAGTAGCAAACGGTGTACATACGCACGTCGCCGCCATCACCGCCAGCTTTCGTGGCCCTCTGCTCCTCGCCTGTATCGGCGTTCCAGAAGCGGACCATTTTGTCCCAGCCGGCCGTGGCCAGGGTCTTGCCGTCGGGGTTGAACGACAGGCCGTAAATTTGCGAATGCTCGATTTCGGCGATTTCCTTTTCCGCGTCGACGTCCCACAGGTACGCGGCATGCTGGCGAAAGACCGCACCGGCAAGTCGGCGATTGTCGGGCGTGAAATCGAGGCATTCGATGGTCGAGTACGGATCCGCGCCTTTCGGCCAGGTCCAGCGCCTGTGGACCTCGCCTGTGGCGGCATCGAAGATCAACGCGCGAACATCGTCATGGACGGTGCCGCCGGCGGCTAACAATCGACTATCGGGCGAAAAGCGCAATTGCGAGAAGGTCATCCCGTCTTCGTGCAACGCACGCAGTTCCTGTCCCTCGTCCGCGCTGACCAGGTGCAGGGTGCCACCGCCGCCGGCAAAGGCGACCGTCCGGCCGTCGGGCGACATCGTCACGACCGAGCTGCCGCGCGTGCCCACAGGCAGCGGCAATTGCTTGCGCGCGTCGACGTCCCAGCGACGGATGGCCGAATCCCAGCCCGACGAGTACAGCAACTTGCCGTCGGTCGAAAAAGCCAGTGCCCAGGGCTTGGACGTGTGGCCGTCGAGCGTGCCGATTTCTTCGCCGGTCGCGGCAGTTAGCAGATGCAGCTTGTCGTCCGTCGCAGCGGCTACGAGGAATTCGCCGCGGGGATGAAAAGCGACCGCGGAGGTGTAGTTCTCATAAGGATTGTCCAGGTTCAGGACCCGCGACCAGACTTCCTGGCCGGTCGCCACGTCATAGAGTCGCACGGCGCGATCGCGCTCGGTGGTAACCAGCCGCGTGCCGTCGGGCGAGAAATCGAGCCGCACCATCCACGCCTGCAACTGCACGCGCCGCAGCTCTGCTCCCGTCGCAGCTTCGAGCAACCTTAGCTCGTCCGGCTTTTCGCTCAGCACGACGGCCAGTGTCTTGCCGTCGGGTGAGAATCGCACGAAGCTGAAATGTCCCCCGAACGCCAGGCGATCGCTGTTCTTGTCGTTGCCGCGGGCTTTCGCGGCGGACAGCAGATCGGTAAAGCCACGGTTGGGAACCGTGTAGAGAATCTTTCCGTCGCGGCCTGCCACGACCACACCGCGCGCGGTTCCGTAAGCGAAAAGCTCGCCGTTTCCCGCGACGTCGATGGCCCGGCACTCGCTGGGTGTGGTCCGCTCGACCGGTGCCCCTTGTAAATCTGCATCCGGCTTGAGCGTCATCTGTCGACAACTGCCGTCGAGATCCCATACGAGGAGGTCGTCGCGTTCCCCCGGCGTATAGAAATGCTGGCCATCGGCCGCAAAGCAGACCGTGCGACAGCCATAAGAAGACATACTGTGGAAATAGGCCAACGCCGGCTTGCGAAAGCGTTGTTTGCCGGTATCCGTATCCCAGATGATCAACTGTTCGCCGATCGAGACCAGCGTCTTGCCGTCGGGCGAGAGAGCCAGATCGGAAACGCTGGATGGAGGCCGAAAGCGCACCGTGCCCAGACGCAAACGCGCGCCGTTCGGCAGCGGGTCGCCCAGCGCATCGACCCGCGGTGCAGGACGCGTTTCTTCCGCCGCACAGCTCGGAAAAGGGGCGAACCATAAAGCCAGGCAGACGGCGACGACGTTCCGTCGGCTGGCGTCTTGAACGCGCGATCGCATGAGCCCCCTCCTGGCGCGGCGTGCCTCGCACGACTTCATTTCTTGTCGTTGCTCTTATCGTTGGCGTCGAGGAACGCCACGAGCTCGTCGATGTATTCGCGCGGAATATACCCGGCCATGATCGCCGTCAAGTGCGACTTGCCGGGAAGCACGACGCCTTTGAAATTCTTCAGCTCGCGTTGCATCCGCGCGGTCTTGGCGTTCGGTCCGTCGAACTCGCCATTGATCGCCAGGACCGGGACGGTGACGATCGTAAGATCGATCTTCGAGCGCTCCTCGGGTTTCCACGGATATTGCCGCACGGCTGCCAGCGCCTCTTCGTCGCGATCGGGGTGATGCGATAGTTTCTCGCGCGCTTCGGCTTCTTGCGGGTCGGGGCCTGGCTTATCGGCGGGCGTCTTTTCTTTCCACGCGGGATCAACCTCCGGAATGCCTGATCCGCCGAACGATGCCGTAATGAATCGCTCGGGATGTTTTGCCAGTAGTTGGCCTGTAATCGCGCCGCCCATGGAATAGCCGTGGATGTGCGCTTTGGGAATCTTCAAATGGTCCATCAATTCGATTACGTCGCGGGCCATGGCCGGCCCGTATTTATCGGCGTCGTGCGGCTTGTCGCTGTTGCCGTGGCCGCGGCAATCGATGGCAATGACCCAATGATTCTTGGCCAATGCCTCGGCCACGCCGTTAGTGAACCAGTTGCCGCGTGCCGTGCCGGTGTAACCGTGGATCAGAACTACGGGATTGCCAGTGGCCGTCTCGCGTCCTGCTTCGATGTAATGAATCTTCAAGCTGTCGGACGTCTGGAAGTAGCCGTCGGTGCCCTCCACGCCCCAGGAGAACAGCGCCCGGTTCGCGGCTAAGACGAATACCAAGGCAGGCAGAATCGCGCGCAAGATCATGGCCACGCCTCCCTAAGAAGGATGCTTCCGGCAGCGAGACGGTTTGCCCATTTCAGGGCTTCCCCAACCGCGAAGCTACCAGATCGCGGCGCGTCCGGCGAGCGTTTTTCGGCGCCGGGCGGCCGCGGATACATTTGCCCGACAAAATTGGCTTGACCGAGGCGCTACCACCCGATACTCTTATTTAAAGAGTAATCGTCATGCAAGAGTAAACGGCGTTTCTCCCGGAGAGCTGGCGATGAGCGAGACCAATATCGAACGAGTCCGCGACGACCTGGCCGCGATGCGGCAAGCCTTGGGGTTTTCGCCGGCCTGCGAGCGCGACGTCATCGGGCACAACCTGGCCATGGCCGCGCTGGGTGTATTTTTGACTGCGGTCACCGCGTGGACGCGCGTGCCCGAGCCAATCGAGCGCGGGTCGCCCGCCCATCTGCGGTATTCGGCCTGGGTCGTCGTGCCGGCGCTCGTCGTTGTCGCGGTAATGCTGTTGGTTAGTTATCGCCGGCGCGGTTTGGCGCCACTCTTGTGGCGCGAGAATCGCCAATCGATGATCGTCGCCGCCGCGCTGGTGCCGTGTTATGTCGCGTTTGTCGCCTGGACAGCGTGGCTGGGGATCCAGGCAAGCGCGATCACGGTCGCGACCTTCTTCTTGTTCGGCTTGTTTATGTTCGGCACAGGGATTCTCGATCGCAGTCGGCGTTACTGGGTTGGCTGGGCCGTGGCGACCATGGCCGCCGGCGCGTGTGCCCCGCTGTTTTCCTTCAGAACGACGGGCCTGTTGATCGGCCTATGGTTGATGGCGGGCGGCATGTCGACCGTTCTCATCGTGCGCTGGATGCAGCGTCGCGAGGACCTGAAAAATGCCGGTCGACTTTAACGGACTCGATACGACCGTGCATGGCCCGATCCGGCTGGGAGTGCTTACGGCGCTGCGCGTCGACGGCGGCCTCGATTTCACGACGCTGAAGAAGCGCCTCGAAGTCAGCGACGGCGCGCTGGGCCTGCACCTGGAGAAGCTGGCCGAGGCGGGTTACATCCGCTGCCAGAAAGCGTTCGTCGGCGCGCGGCCCAAATCGACGTACCGCATTACGCCCAGCGGTCAAAAGGCCCTCGCGCAATATCTCGACGCGATGCAGGCCGTGATCGATTCGGTGAAAGACGCCAAGGGAAGGCCGCCGACGGGCCTCACAAAATAACCGCGGGTTTCGTGATCAACCCTTGCTGCTGATCGATTTCGCCGCAAAGCGCCCCACGCTCTCCAGGACGGCGGGCGAGCACCAACGTTCGATGATGGCCGCGTCCTCGCTTTTTGTCAGTCGCTCGGCCGCGTCGATCATCGGCCGCCGCACGGCCAGTTTAGTGGCCGCGTACGTGGCAGGTGGAACGGCGGACAACTCCTCGGCAACCGCGCAGGCTCGGGCGAGCAACTGCTCGGGTTCGACCAGCTCATCGACCAGGCCGCGAGCCAGGGCTTGCTCGGGCAGCCAGGTGCGGCCGGTGAGAATCATCTCCGGAAAATGTTGCGGCGGAGTGGCGAACCGCGCGATCTCCAAGGCCCACGCCGGGAATTGCACGCCGACCAGGACCTCGGTCAGTCCGATTTTTGCCTCACCGCGCGCGAGCAATCGCACGTCGCAAGCCAGCATGAGGATCGCGCCGCCGGCGATCGCGTGACCGTTGGTGGCCGCCACAAGCGGCTTGGGAAACTTCACCAGCCGCTCGAAGCCGCGCGTCATCAGCGGGATGAATTGGCGGACATAGTCAGGCCCGCCGGCGACGAGCGCCGGCAGGTCGACGCCGGCGCCAAAAATGCGTCCCTTGCCAGTCAGCACGACCGCAGTGCACTCGCTGCGTTCCACATGCGAGAGGGCCTCGATGAGCGCCTCGAGAAACGAGATATCCAAGGCGTTGCCCCGGCCGCGCACCATGTGCAACACCGTGACCGAGCCGCGATGCTCTAGTTCGATCATGACGAGGTTCCCCCGAAGACCGTCACCAGCTCAGGCGCTGCTAGCGTCTGGTTCGAAAGGGCACGACGCGAGGCGCCATAGGTATTCGATACTGTCAGCGCGGTTCAATGTAGCCGGCATTAACACCCGCGGATACATCCGGCGGTTCCATCCTGACAGCATTCCGGTCGGCAAATCGACCTGGACCGGATTGCTCATCTGGTCTAAGTTTCCCTCCCGCTTGCTTTTGACACAGGCTCGCGCGCCTCCCGCGGCGTACCCGAAAGTTACCGCCACCAATCGGAGACCGACCGATGCGTTTGCGCCACACGATTCTCAGTTGTGCTGCGATTGTCGGCGTAATGGTTGGCGCCAAGGCGACTCACGCGCAAACGGTCGAGGCGCAGACGGTCGCGGCTTCCCTCGAAGTGCTGCAAAGCTTCACGGATTTGCGCGCGACGTCGATACCGCGCTCGATGCTGGCCGACGCTCAGGCGATTGCCATCATTCCCAACGTCGTCAAAGGTGGTTTCATTATCGCCGGCCGATTCGGTCGCGGCGTGGTCCTGGTGCGCGACCCCAGCGGCGCGTGGCGCGCTCCGTTGTTTATGACGTTCACCGGCGGCAGCGTCGGCTGGCAGGTCGGCCTGCAATCGACCGATGTCGTGCTGGTGTTCAAGAATCGCAAAGGGCCGGACACGATCCTCAACGGGAGCGAATTCACACTCGGCGCCGATGCCTCGGTCGCCGCTGGGCCGGTCGGGCGGCAAACTTCGGCCGGAACGGATCTCAAGCTAAGCGCCGAGGTCTATAGCTATTCGCGAGCCCGTGGGTTGTTCGCCGGGGTCGCCTTGGATGGCTCGGTGCTAAAAATCGATAATCGGGCCGTGGCGGCCTACTACGCCAACGGCACGGTCGTGCCGCCGCAGGCCGAGCAGTTGGTCGAGATGGTCGCGCGGAACACGATCGGCGCGCCGCCGATCAATCCCTCCGTCATACCGGCGGTGAACATGGTGCCCGCCACGCCAACGGCCGTCGACCAGTTACGTCAAGGCCTGATCGACGCGTCACGACGTCTCGATCCGCTGGTCGATGATACGTGGCGAAACTATTTGGCGCTGCCCGTGCCGACGATGGCCAATCAGCCGGCCCCCCTTCCTGACTTGAACGCGGCGCTCGTGCGTTATGACCGCATCGCGGTCGATCCACAGTACCGCTTGCTGGCCGATCGGCCCGAGTTTCACGAGACGCACGACTTGCTCAGGCGCTACGTTTCGGCGGTCAACGCGGCCAGCGCGCCCGCCGCGGTAACAGGCGTGCCGATGCCTCCCTTGGGCAATCTCCCTCCGCCGCCTCCGGCCAACGCTCCTCCGCCGGGTGCGCCCGGTCTTGTGCCTCCGGTGGTCGTTCCTCCGGCCGCTGTGCCCCCTGCGCCCCCTTCGGCAGCGGCTCCGCAGCAGATTCTGCCTCTGCGGTAAGTCTCTTCGCTCGCGTCAGCTGAATTTCGAGTCGTGCATGATTCGTTGCCCGAAATGCTCGGTTGCGCGCTTCGCGTGGCTCGCCGGCGAATCAGGGGATTGAACGCCGCGTCGCGCGCCCTTAGTATGACGCGCTTCGGGCCGGCAAGCGGCCGCTTTCCAGCCGATTCCGGCCTGGGTATCGCTACGTGGGGGATCATCCGCAAGGACCATCGATCGTACGTCGGCGATAAATCGCCGCGCCGTTCAACCATCAAATCGTCGAGAGCAAAATCATGAGCGAAGTCGTGCATCTTGAGCGTCGTGGTGATGTGGCCCTGATTACCATCGATTCGCCGCCGGTGAATTCGCTCAGTACGCCGGTTGTCGAAGGGATCTTCTCGCGCGTGGCAGAAGCCAACAAAGACGCGGGCATTCGCGCCATGGTCATCACCGGGGCTCGCGACAATTTCATCGCCGGCGCCGATATCACCGGCCTGCAGGCGCTGGCCGAGGGCAAGGGCAAAGTCGACTCGCAGAATATCGGCGCCCTGACCGGCAAGCTCGAAGAGTTGGAAGCCAACGCGAAGCCCGTCGTCATGGCTATCGACGGCTTTGCACTCGGTGGCGGATTGGAAGTGGCCATGGCCGGCCACTGGCGGGTCGGTACCACGCGCTGCCGGTGCGGATTGCCCGAGCTGACGCTGGGGATCATTCCGGGCGCCGCGGGCACGCAGCGATTGCCGCGCATCGTCGGCGTGCAAAAAGCCACGGAGATGATGCTCACCTCGGTCGAAGCTCGCGGCAAAGAGGCTCTCGCCCTGGGCATCATCCAGGAGATGGTCGAGCCCGAGCGGTTGATCGATGCCGCGATTGCCGCGGCGCGCAAGCTGGCCGACGGCCAGGCGAAACCGGTTCGGGCTTCGCAGTTGAACGACAAGATCGGCACGCCCGACGAAGCGCGCATGATCATGGAAGGGGCCAAGGCGATCGGCGGCGACAAGCTGCGCAACCTGGTCCACCCGCACCTGTGCATGGACGCTATCCTTACCGGCGTCACCGACGGCTACCAGGCGGGGCTCAAGCGCGAGGCCGAGAACTTTGCCAAGTGCCTGGCCAGCCCCCAGGCGGCCGGCATGATCCACATCTTTTTCGCGACCCGTGCTGCGCCGAAAGTTCCCGGCGTCACGGATCAAAAGTTCGAGCCCAAAGCGATTAAACGCGTGGCCGTGCTCGGCGGCGGCACAATGGGCTCCGGCATCGCCACCTCGCTCTTGCAGTCGGGCTTCGAAGTCGTGCTCAAGGAAGTGAACGCCGAGTTCGCTGAGGCCGGGCGTGGCCGCATCCAGTCGAACCTCGAATCGCGCGTCAAGAAAGGCAAGCTCGCCCAGGACAAATACGATCAGATGATGGCCCGGCTCGCGCCGCAAATCGATTACACAGGCTTCGACAAAGTCGACATGGTGATCGAGGCCGTGATCGAGAACATTGAACTCAAGCAGGGGGTCTTCGCCGATCTGGAGAAAGCGGTGCGGCCAGATTGCATCCTGGCGTCGAACACATCGACCATCGACCTGGACGTGATCGGCGAGAAGACCAAGGCGCAAGATCGCATCCTCGGGACGCACTTTTTCTCGCCTGCCCATGTCATGCCGCTGGTCGAAGTCGTGCGCAGCAAGAAGACCAGCCCACAGGCGCTCAATTCAGCCATCAACCTGGTGAAGCAACTGAAGAAGACGCCGGTCACGGTGGGCAACTGCGTAGGCTTCCTCGTGAACCGGATATTCTTCCCGTACGGCCAGACGGCGCTCTTGCTCGTCGATCACGGCGTCGACTTGTACCGCTTGGACAAAGCGGTCTACGACTGGGGCATGCCGATGGGCCCCTTCCGCATGTCGGATCTGGCGGGCGTTGACGTGGCGAAATTCGCCGGCGGCATCCTGGCCAAGGCCTACTCGGATCACAACTACGTCTCGACCTTGGTTGATCACCTCTTCGCGGCCAAGCGCTTCGGCGAGAAGACCGGGCGCGGCTACTACAAGTACGAAGGCAAGAAGGCCGAGCACGATCCGGAGCTGGCTGGCTTCATCGCCAAGGCTCGGGCCGACGCAGGCAACCCAGCCGTGATGGAAGTTTCCGATAAGGATATCGTCGAGCACGTGATGTTCGGCGTGGTGAATGAGGCTTGTCGTTGCCTGGACGAGGGAATCGCCATCCGGCCGTCCGACATCGACGTGGCTTGTGTGATGGGGATGGGATTTCCCGCTTACCGCGGCGGCGTGATGAAGTGGGCCGACACGCTGGGCGCAAAATACATCTACGACAAGCTCGCGGCCTGGCACAAGAAATACGGCCCCGTCTACGAGCCGTGCGATTATCTGAAGCGCAAGGCCGAGAAGGGTGAAAGCCTGGAGAAGTAAACGCTGAGCGCGAAGTGCTGAGCGATGAGCGAGTTCATTGTCAGGGTCACCACACCTACAAGGTTCCGCAGGAGGTCCCCTATGCCCAAGCGCAAAACCTGGCGTGAAAAGTTGGCTGACGACAAGGGGCTTCCCAAAACGGGGCGCATCACGGGACGCATGACAAAACGCTGGGGGACCGGCACGATGGTCGTGCCGGCTCCGCGCGAGGTTGACGCGATCATGCGCACGATCCGCCGCGGCAGGCTGATCACGATCAGCGAAATCCGTGCGTGCCTCGCCAAAGCGCACAAAGTCTCGATGGCTTGCCCGATCACGACGGGCATCTTCGCCTGGATCGCGGCGCACGCCGCCGAAGAGGCGGCCGACGCCGGACAGAAGCGCATCACGCCCTACTGGCGCACGCTGAAAACCGGCGGCGAGCTGAACGCCAAATACCCCGGCGGCCTGGCCGCCTTGCGGCAGCACCTGGAAGCCGAAGGGCACAAGATCGTTACCCGCGGCAAACGGTTGTTCGTCGCCGACTACGAGAAGCGACTCGCCAAGGTATAGTCGTGTGCTCTTGCCGGCGACGTCTGCATCCTACTTGCTCAGCGCTTACTTTCCGCCGGCGGCTGCCGTGGCTTCGCCGCCGCGCTCGAAGCGATAGATTCCCTGGCCGGAGAGCGAGTACGTCGTGAAGTAGACGTCTCCTTCCTCGTCCTCGCCGAAGCTCATGATCGGCAGCTTTTGCGGGAAAGCGATCTCCTGGTTGGCCGTCACGCGCTTCGAATCGGGGTCGTAGCGCAGGGCCCATATCTTGGCCGTCACATAGTCGGCGTACAGGTAGGCGCCTTCCAATTCCGGGAGCCGCTTGCCGCGATAGACGGCCCCGCCCGTGATCGACTTACCGACGTCGTGGTGATACTCCCAGATCGGGTCGATAGCGCCCTTCGGGGCTTCGGCCACGGCCGGCGCGGTAGCCCCCTTCTTGATGAACGGATGCTTGCCTTCGCGGATGTTCCAGCCGTAGTTGCCGCCACGGGTGATGAGGTCGATTTCTTCCCAAACGTCCTGGCCGACGTCGCCGGCCCACAGCGTGCCCGTCTTGCGATCGAACGCCATGCGCCACACGTTGCGCAGACCATAGGCCCAAATTTCGGGCCGGGCATCAGCTTTGTCGACGAAAGGATTGTCCTTGGGAATCGCGTAGTTCTTGTCGCCGTCCTTGTGGTCGATGTCGATGCGCAGAATCTTGCCCAGGATCGTCGACAGCTTCTGACCGTTGCCCATCGGGTCGTTGGCCGCGCCGCCGTCGCCGAGTGCGATATACAGGTGCCCATCCGGTCCGAAGGCGATCGTACCACCATCGTGATTCCAGAACGGCTTCTTGATGTCGAGCAGGATTTCTTCGCTGCCGGGATCGGCTCGGTTCGGATCGTCCTTGCTCACCCGGTAGCTGGCCACGATGTTGCGATGCGGCGTGGTCGTGTTGGTGTAATAGACGAAGAAGCGGCCATTGTCTTTGTACTTGGGATGAAAGGCGAGTCCCAACAGTCCCTCCTCGTCGGTCTTGTCGTTGTAAGAGACCTTCGAGGTGATATCGAGAAAAATCTTGGTCTGCTCGGCGTTCTGATCGTTGGCAAAAACGTAGATTTTTCCGCGCTGCTCGGGCACGAAGACCCGGTTCGTGCCGTCGCCGGCATGCGTCACCGTGATGGGGCGGATGGGGATCAGGATGCCACTATCGCTCTCGGCGCTCCAGCCCTCCCACGCAAGCTTCGGAAAGGCCACGGCCGGTTGCAGCGTCAGCGGCGTGGTGGTCACATCATCCGCCGCGAGCGCGTCGTCGGCAAAGATCAGCAAAACCGTCAGGAATGCGGCGAGCGGCTGAAAACGGTTGGCACGCATAGTTGTCCCTTCATGTGTCGAGTCAGTGCGATAAGCTCAACATTGTAACCAGCGGCTCGCCGCCGCACATTCCCTCGGTTTTCGCGTCGTGGAGTTATGTATCGAGAAGCCCCCTCTCCCTTCGGGCCTTCGGGAGAGGGGCAGGGTGAGGGCATTCAGGGGCGAATCCGATTTGCCGCTCCCTCACCCCGGCCCTCTCCCGAAGGGAGAGGGAGTTTGCGGTGCGCGGATTGACGCCGGCCACGACTGACGATTGTCAGCGAAATGCGTTCGCTGGCAATTCTCAAAACCTGGCGGCTAGCTCGCCGTCGTACCTCGACGATATAATCAACATTGCTGCCGGCAAGCGTCTCTGCTTGCCACGTTCCGTGCCGCTCGTCTCGAAGGTGGTGGAGTTCGTCTATGCCAGTGCAGATGGAATTGTCGCGGATCATCATCAGCGAGATCAACGAGCAGCAGGTGATCTACTTGAAGGAGGTCGACGGCGATCGCTCGTTCCCCATCCTGATCGGCATCTTCGAGGCTACGAGCATCGATCGGCGAGTGAAGGGACACGGCTCGCCACGCCCGCTCACGCATGACTTGCTGGTGCGCGTCACCGAGCACCTGGGCGCCGAGTTCCAAAGCGTGGTGATCAGCGAGCTCAAGGACCATACCTACTACGCCAAGCTACAGATCAAGCACGAAGGCGAAACGATCGAGGTGGACGCCCGCCCCTCGGACGCGATCGCCGTGGCGGTAACCTGCGATCCGCCGCTCCCGATCTACGTCTCGGAAGAAGTGCTGAACGACGTGCTGGGGGAGTAGCGGGCAGTAGGCAGCCGGCAGATGGCAGCGAAAAGAGGGCAAGCGATACCTTCTTTATTACTGCCCACTCCCCACTGCCCTCTGCCCTCTTCCCTCTTCCCTCTTCCCTCTGCCCTCTGCCTACTGCCTGCTAATTAAACGCGTGCATCCGCGAACGCCTGCTTCAGGCATTCCAGGCCTTTCTGACCTGCCGCTCCGTCGACGACAACGTTCACGCGAACTTCGCTCGTGTTGATCATTTCGACGTTGATCCCGGCTTGCGACAGCGAGCGGAACATGCGGATCGCGACGTCGGTATGACTGCGCATGCCGATGCCCGACACCGACAGCTTGGCCACGCGCGGCGAGCTGGTGACCGGCCCGCAGCCCAGTTTCGTGGCTGTTTCGCGGCTGACCTTGAGCGCCTTGTCCAAGTGCGACTGCGGCACGGTGAAGCTGAGGTTCGCATGCCCGGCGCGCCCCAGGCTTTGCACGATCATATCGACGAAGATATTGCCGGCTGCGATCCGCTCGAATACTTCCGCCGCCAGGCCCGGCTGATCCGGAAGACCGCTGATCGTCACCCGGGCTTGCGACTCGTCGAGCTGGATGTCGTCGATGGTCAGGTCTTCCATTCCCTGCAACCGGGCAACAATTTTCCCCTTCAGCGTTGCCACGATGTCGTCGGCCGTGCTTGCGCGGGCCGGCTCGGCATGGCCGCCATTGGCATCGGTCGCTTGTGGAGGCCTATCCAACTCGAACGCCCGGTGTACGGCCCGCAGCGCCGTCGTTCCCTGGTCGCGGCTCACCAGCACCGAGATTTTGATTTCGCTGGTGGTGATCATCAGGATGTTGACCTGCGCGTCGGCCAGAGCGCGGAACATACGTTCGGCGACGCCGGTTTGGGTCGCCATGCCGACGCCGACGACCGAAATCTTCGACACGCTGTCGTCCTGACTGAACCCCTCGGCCGACAGCTCGGCCGCCACGGCCTCGACGGCGCGCAGCGTCGTGGGCAGCTCGTCCTTCGGCACGGTAAACGAAATATCGGCTTTCGCCTCGGCCCCCACGTTCTGCACGATCATGTCGACCGAAACGTTCTTGGCGGCGATCTTCGAGAAGAGTGCCAGGCTGGTGCCGGGCTTATCCGGCACGCCCAGGAGCGTGACCCGCGCCTCGTTCTTGACGAGCGACGCACCGCTGACCGCTTGCCCGACGGCCTCGGGGCGCTCGGTGATCATCGAGCCTGGCTGGTCGCTGAAGCTGCTGCGCACATGGATCGGCACGGAGAACTTCTTCGCGAATTCGATCGACCGGCTGTGCATGACGCCGGCGCCCAGGCTGGCCAGCTCGAGCATTTCGTCATAGCTGACCTGCTTCATGCGCCGCGCCTCGGGCAGTTGTCGCGGATCGGTCGTGTAGACGCCATCGACGTCGGTGTAGATCTCGCACGAATTGGCCTCGAGCACCGCGGCCAGCGCCACGGCCGTGGTATCGCTGCCGCCGCGGCCCAGCGTCGTGATGTTGCCGTCCTCGTCGATGCCTTGGAACCCGGCCGCGATGACGATCTTGCCATCGTCGAGCGCCTGCCGCATGCGATCGGTCGAGATCGAGTGAATCCGCGCCTTGGTGTGCGTGCGGTCGGTGCGGATGCCGATCTGGGCCCCGGTGAAGCTAATGGCCTGGCATCCCAGCGACTCGATGGCCATGGCCATCAAGGCCACGCTCACCTGCTCGCCGGTCGATAGGAGCATGTCCATCTCGCGCGCCGGCGGATGATCCATGATCTCGTGGGCCAGGTCGACCAGGATGTCGGTGTTGTGCCCCATGGCGCTGACAACCATCACGACGCGATTGCCGTCGGCCTGGGCGCGAACGGCCTTGCGCGCGGCGGCCAGAATCTTTTGACTGTCGGCGACGCTGGTGCCGCCGAATTTTTGCACGATCAGTGGCATGATGTCTCGTTACGTTGGGCGAGCGACGGTTGTCTGGTCACGAAACGCTCCGCAAGCGGAGCGGTTAAATACTTTGGTAGGGTGCTCTGCGAGCACCATGTCTTTCGTCGTTGCTGTGGTGCACACAGTGCACCCTACGAGTTCGTCCCCTCCAGGAAGTAGCGCATCAACTTCCAGCCGGGATCGAACGATAGGCTCGACTTTGCCGCGGTCGTCTCGCTATACGTGGCTAGCCCGTCAGGATTCACATTCGTTCCGGCGATGGTCCACGGCACGGCGCCGTGGCTGTGCGTCTTGGTGCGGATTGGCGTGGGATGGTCGGGCGTCACGAGGATCCGGTAATCGCCGTGCTTCTTAAGCGCCGCGTGCAGCGGCCCGACGATGTGCCGGTCGATCTCTTCCAGGGCCTTGATTTTCTCTTCGGCGCGCCCTTCGTGCGAGGCTTCGTCCGTGGCCTCGACGTGTACGCAGATAATGTCGGTCGTGGGAATCGCGTCGATGGCGTAGCGTCCCTTGGCCGCGTAGTCGGTGTCGAGATAGCCGGTGGCGCCGGGTACTTCGATCCGCTTCCAGCCGACCAGCGCCGCCAGTCCGCGCAGCAGGTCCACGGCCGTGATCATGGCGCCGCTGTGACCGTACGCTTCCTGAAACGGCGTTAGCGCCGGCATGCGTCCCTGGCCCCACAGCCAGATATTCGTGGCCGGCAGCTTGCCCGCCTTGCGCCGCGCGACATTCACCGGATGGTCGGCAAAGAGCGCCACGCTGTCGTGCATGAGTTGATTCAGCACGTCGCTGCCGGGACCGCGCGGGTAATCATCCAGCACGCTCTTATCCGTGAGATCATGCGGCGGGGTCGCCCGCGTGTCGTTGCCGAATGGGGCCGGTTTTCCCGCGCCGCGATAGACGAGCAAATTTCGATAGCTGACGCCGGGAAAGAACTTCAGACGATCGCCGCCGAGCTTTTCCTGCGCGGTCGCCAAGAGCGACGTCGCTTCTTCGGTCGAGATATGGCCGGCCGTGAAGTCGCGCATCGTCTGGTCTTCGACCGTGACCAGGTTACAGCGGATGGCCCAGTCGTCCGCCCCCAGCTCGATGCCCTGCGCCGCCGCTTCCAACGGCGCGCGGCCGGTGAAATACGCGAGCGGGTCGTAACCGAACAAGCTCAGGTTGGCCACGTCCGATCCCGGTGGCAGCGAAGCCGGCACATGGCTCGCGCGGCCCACGACCCCCGCGGCGGCGATCGCATCCATGTGTGGCACGTGGGCCGCTTCGAGTGGCGTGCGGCCGCCGAGCGATTCCTGCGGCTCGTCGGCACAGCCATCCGGTATGACGATCGCGTATTTCATGGTTCACACTTCAACTCGTCAAAATCTCCCCTCCCTGTCAGGGAGGGGTCGGGGGAGGGTAACGCGTTCCGCCACAACCGGCGTTCGCATGGCTGAGCGACTCAGCGTGCTATTCAACCCTATTCGTTATGTTTCGTTTCTCCCCTCACCCTGTCCTCTCCCGGAGGGAGAGGGGTTTTTTGATCCTCATAAACGGTAAACTAATCCCGCACTCGCATTCTGACGCTGCCCGGTCGGACGGCCGGCAGGCGATCGATTTCTTCCTTGGCCACGCGCGTCGCCCCTTCGCTGGCGTGGTGGGTCATGATCACCAGCGGCACGACGTCGCGCTCCGCTTCGGTCGCTTCGTGCTGAATGACCGAGGCGATCGAAATCCCCTGCCGCCCCAGCACGCCGGTGATTTCGGACATCACGCCCGGCCGATCGGCGACCTGAAAGCGCATATAGAAGCGGCCGCCGGTGCGATCGTGCTCGCGCGGGGTGACCAGCGCCTCGCGCTGCGACCACAGTTCCAGCGTGCGGAAGGTGATGGCCGTGCGGCCGACGACCGTGTCGATCAAATCCGCGACCACGGCCGAGGCCGTGGGCATTTGCCCCGCGCCCAAACCGTGGAAGAACACCCGGCCCACGGCGTCGCCCACGACCGAAATTGCGTTGTAGGCGCTGCGCACCTCGGCCAGCGGCGTACCGCAGCGCACCAAGGTCGGCGAGACGTGCAGTTCCAGATCGCCGTTCACAAGCTCGGCCACGGCCAACAGCTTGATCCGATAGCCGAGCTCCTTGGCATACATCATGTCGGCGATGTCGAGCGTGTCGATGCCCGAGCGTGGGATGTCGCGCCAGTGGACCCGCGCGCCAAAGGCCAGGTGGGCGAGGATGGCGAGCTTCTGCGCCGTGTCGGTCCCGTCGACGTCCATTGTCGGATCGGCCTCGGCATAGCCGCGCCGCTGGGCCGCGGCCAACGCCTCGGCGTACGAAATGCCTTGCTCCTCCATCTGCGTCAGCACGAAGTTGCTGGTGCCGTTCAGGATGGCGTTCAGTGAAAGAATCTGATTCGCCGACAGGCATTGGCTGATGGCGGCGATGATCGGAATGCCGCCGGCCACCGAGGCCTCGAAGGCGATCGAACGTCCCAGCTCGCGGGCCCGATCGAACAGTTCGGGCCCATGCTCGGCCAAAAGCGCCTTGTTGGCGGTCACCACGTCCTTGCCGCTTTCGAGCAGAGCCAGCATGATCGAACGCGCCGGCTCGAGCCCGCCCAGCAGATGGGCCACGGCCACGATCTCGGGGTCGCTCGTGATCCGCTTCAAATCGGCCGAGATGAGGCCGGCCGGAAGGTCGCAATCGCGCGGCTTGGTGACGTCGCGCACCACGACTTGCTCGAGCCACAAGACCCGCCCGGCATGCCGGCCCGTGCGGTCGCCGTAGTCCAGAAGCAGCTTCGCGACCCCGGAGCCGACGGTCCCTAATCCGACAATGGCGACTTTGGTTTTCTCCATCGGTCGAATTCGGGCAGTTAAGGGTGGTGCGGACGCGGGGGGAATCCACAATCGTAAGTTGCGCCGGCGAGGGTCGTCAAGGCAGGCAAAACCGCCGCTAAGGCGATAAACTTATGATCATGGACAGCACATCAAGTGCATCAGGACGCCGGTGGTACCAGCTGCGCTTCGGTAATCGCTTCTGGACTCTGGCGGGCGCCGTTTTACTCTTGGCCGCGGGCGCCTATGGCGCCGTTCGCTGGCATGTCGAAAGCTCTTTGGCAGCTGACGCCCCGGAACACCGCTCGAACGCGGCGCAGGTCTCCACCGCCGAGCGCGAACGCCTTTCGGAAGGAGCGCGACGGATTCTGCCGTTACAGGTCGCAAAGCGAATTCCGGACAAAAATGACTGGCTCGCGCGCCACGGTACCAAAGGACAAACTTTCGATGAATATCTGGCCACGAATCCGAACCGGCCGAATGAAATTCGCACCACGCTCTATGTGGCGAATGTCGGCCAGATGACCGCTGCCCAACAAAGGGTTGTCGATAAGACGCGCGAGTTGTTGGGAATTTTCTTCGGTGTTCAGGCCTTATCGCTCTCCGACATTCCGCTCGATACGGTGCCAGCGGACTATCGCCGAGTGCGTTCAGAGAGCAGGTCAGATGACCAGATTCTCACGAACTACATCCTGGAAGATATCCTCGCGCCGCGACGGCCGAAAAATGCCGTGGCCGTGCTTGGGCTGACCGCTGTAGATCTGTACCCCGGCGATGAGTGGAATTACGTCTTTGGCCAGGCCAGCTTTGACGCCCGAGTCGGCATCCATTCCTTTCATCGTTACGGCGATCCCGATGCCGGTCCCGCAGAGTTTCAGGTGTGCCTGCTACGAACGCTTAAGGTGGCATTGCACGAAAGCGGCCACATGTTCGGCTTGGAGCATTGCAGAGTTTACGAGTGTGGCATGAATGGCTCGAACCACACCGAAGAGCTCGACGGCAACGCCCTGGGCTTCTGCGTCGATTGCGAGCAAAAGCTGTGGTGGGCGTGCCACCTGCCGATTTTCGAGCGCTATCAGAAACTTCGAGAGTTCGCTGAAAGAAACGACCTCGTCGAAGCGGAGAGAATCTGGCGGGCTCATGTGCGGGCGTGCGAGCACTGAATCATGGAGAACGGCACGCGGCGGCAGTCAATCTTTTCAAAGCAAATAACAAACGCGATAATCCGGCTGCGGAATCGGTACTGCGCATCATGCGCGGCCGGCCGCCCTGCACCCAGAACCGCTATTCACGGAAGGCCAGACGGATGGACGCCGCACCGCTCGAATTCTTCAAGAAAATCCTCGAAACCCCCAGCCCCTCGGGCTTTGAGCAACCGGTTCAAGAGCTTGTCCGCAGCTACCTCGCGGAGTTTGCCGACAAGATCACGACCGACCTGCACGGCAACGTCATCGCCGTGAAAAATCCCGACGCCAAGGTCCGGCTGATGTTCGCCGGGCATTGCGACCAGATCGGCATGCTCGTGCAGCACATCGACGCCGAAGGATTTATCTACGCCCAAACCATTGGCGGCTGGGACCCGCAAGTCTTGATCGGCCAGCCGATGACGGTCTGGACCGCCAGCGGCCCGGTGCCGGCCATCATCGCCCGCAAGGCCATCCACTTGCTCACCGACGAAGAGCGCAAGCAAGTCGTGAAGCTCAAGGACCTGTGGATCGACATCGGGGCCAAAGACAAGGAAGACGCTGCCAAGCTGGTCCGCATTGGCGATCCGGTCACCATGCAGCTCGGCCTGCGGCCGATGCAGAACGATTGCGCCTTTGCCACGGCGATGGACGACAAGTCGGGATTATGGGTGGTGGTCGAGGCGTTTCGCCGCGCCACGATGCGCAAGCTCGACATCGGGCTGTACTGCGCTTCGACCGTGCAGGAAGAAATCGGCCTGCGCGGTGCCCAGACGGCCAGCTACGCGATCGATTCGCAGATCGGCATCGCCGTCGACGTCACGCACGCCACCGACTGCCCAACGGTTGATAAGAAGCAGGAAGGGGACGTGCGCTTGGGCGGCGGTCCGGTGATCTACCGCGGGCCAAACATGAACCCACGCGTCGTCGACCGGCTGGTCGAGGTGGCCGAGAAGGGGGCCGTGCCGTACCAGATGGCCGCCAGCGGCCGCGCGACCGGCACCGACGCCAACGTGATGCAAGTCAGCCGCGCCGGCATGGCGACGGGCCTGGTGAGCATCCCGAACCGCTACATGCACAGCCCGGTCGAAATGATCTCGCTGACGGATATCGACCACACGGCCAACCTACTGGCCGGCTTTGCGCTGAGTTTGAAATCGACGGATGATTTCACGCCGTGACAAAAACTTGTGTTTCGGGAACGTCTAGATATCTTCGGAGCCACTGGGAAGGTTCGCGCTTTCGCCATTACACTTTTCCCGCGAACGAGCCGCGATCTTTGCCTCAATCGCGGCTTTTCGGGTCGCAAGCTCCTCGCTTATGATCGCGCACTCGAGCCCCTCACAATTTGCTCCGATAAATGTTTCCCACGCGGCTAGCGCGTCGAGCAGGTGATCTCCGATCCCGTCGAGCCGTTGCGCATTGGAACCACACTGCGCTGAAAGGACCGTGCGAGCGCCTTGCATTTTTGGAGCCTGCATCTCCGGAATATCCTTGGTAATAATCGAGCACATCTCCGAAACATCGAGACGTAGCGTTTGGACTTCCGACCAGACCGTTAGTAACCCCCGACAAGCTTGGCGTGACTGGGGAACCCACTTTTGATTCGCACGCCGCTCGGCGTCCTCAACAGCGGATCTCTGTGAAATCATGTAAGCGCAAACGAAGAGCAAAATGTCAAGCAGAAACTGCGCAAGCGGCGGCATTTGCTCGCTCGGATGCCGGTAAAAATAATACAGTGGGCCGAAGATGATGAGCGCCGTTACAATTACGAGACCGGGTTTCCGCATTTGTCGATCCCTAAATGGCGAAACAGTGAATAGCGGTGTCGTTCCGCATCCTGCTCATGCTCGCAGCTGAGCGACCACATTTTCGAATTGTTATATTTATACACTCAACCCCGCCAGCCAGCCGGTGCTGAAGGCGGCTTGGAAGTTGTAGCCGCCGATCGGGCCGTCGAGGTCGAGGACTTCGCCGGCCAGGTGCAAGCCGGGCACGATCTTGCTTTCGAGCGTGCGCGAATCGACTTCCGCCAGCGGGATGCCGCCGGCGGTGACTTCGGCTTTCAAGAAGCCGCGCGTGCCGTTGATCGCGATCACGGTCTGCTTGAGCGCGCGGACGAGCGTCGCACGTTCGGTCTTGCTCATCTCGCCCGCCTTTTTCTCAGCCGCCAGGCCGGCCGCGCGCAGCAGGCTTTCGGCCAGCCGGCGCGGTAAGAGTTCTGGCACGAGCGACAAGAGTTGCTTTTTGCCCGACGCGGCGGCCGCGGCGCGAAGCTCTTCTTCGAGCGCGACGGCCGAGACATTCGGCAGAAAATCGCATTCCATGCGCAGCAACTGCGGCCGCGCGTGCGCCGTGACCACGCGGCTGATATCGAGCGCTACGGGGCCGGAAAGCCCAAAGTGCGTGAACAGGAGCGACCCGCGGCGACTGTCGAGGACGCGGGCCTTGGCATTCTCGATCTCGGGATCAATCACGCGCAAGCCGGTATCGGGGATCGTGACGCCGGTCAGCTCTTGCACCCAGGGAGTCGAAATCGTGACGGGCACCAGGGCCGGGCGCGGCGGAACGAGCCCATGCCCCAAGTGCGTGGCAAAGCGGTAGCCATCGCCCGTCGTGCCGCACCCCGGGTACGACTGGCCGCCCGTGGTGATCACGAGTTTCTTGGTGAGGAGCGTGCGTTTTGAAGTCGCGAGGTCAAAGCCGTCGACGGTGTGCTGAACGTCGGAGAGCGCTTCGCCGAGCGCCAGTTCGCAATCGGTGCGCCGCAATCGGGCCAGGAACGCACCCAGCACGTCGAGGGCCCGATCGCTCGCGGGAAAAATTTTGCCGGTATCGGGCTCGATCTTCGTGGCCACGCCTTCGGCCTCGACCAGTGCCACCAGATCGGCGGGCGAGAGAGCCGCGAGCGCCGAATGCAGAAACCGGCCCGGCGGCCCGTAGGCCGTGACGATGCCGCGGGCGTCGGTCGCATGGGTGAGATTGCAGCGCGTGCCGCCGGAGATGAGGATCTTCACGCCCGGCTTGCGGTTCTTTTCCAGAAGCAACGTGCGCCGTCCGCGCGAGGCGGCGCGTTCCGCCGCCACCAATCCGGCGGCTCCCGCCCCGACGACAACCACATCCCAATGCATACTCAGCCTGCGCTCGCGCGACGATTTCCAGCGATTCGGCGGAATCCCTGAAAACTGTAGCTGGCCACCGCGAGGCCGGGAAGGAGCGCCGTCGTGGCACTTGCAATGCGCGGTGCGCAGACGGATAACTTTGAGTAGTTGCTCGTATCGCGCCCCGGCACATTTTGTTGGTAGGAGAAAGATCATGCGCAAGGTCCGTCTTTTCGCAACCACGCTGGCAGTTCTTTCCCTGGCGGCTTTTTCCGTGGCACGATCGAGGGCCGCCGACAATACAAAGCCCGACGGTGCGGCCGCCCCCAGCCCGCAGGCGGTCGTTTACGATGCGAATTCGGCGTTTGAATTCCTGAAGACGCTCACCGGCGAATGGGAGCGGACGGGGGATGAGCATGATCACGGCGGTCATTCGCAGAAGACCTCGTTTCGACCGACGGCGGCCGGCAGCGCCGTGATGGAGACGATCTTCGAGGGCGAGCCGATGGAAATGATCAGCATCTACCACATGGACGGCGACGAGTTGCTGCTGACGCACTACTGCGCCCTGCAGAACGCGCCGATCCTGAAGTTCGTGAAAAGCGACAAGCCGGGCGAGATCAAGTTCGCCTTCCACGGCGGAACGAACTTCGATCCCAAGACGGACGCCCACGTTCACGAAGGGGTCATGCAGATCAAAGACGCCAACACCCTCGAGTTGTCGTTCGTGGGCTATTCCGACGGCAAGCCCGGCGAGCGGCCGCACGGTATCCTGAAGCGTAAGCCGGCCAAGGCAGCGCACTAAGCGGCCCGGGCCCCACGCCTACACGATTTCGCTCCTGCCGGGCTCGACGTCATCCGTTGAGTCGATGGCCGATGGCACCTGCATGACGTTGGTTGCCCTGGGCTGACGTGTTGCACACATACGGCGTGCGAGGACAAGCTGTTACCACATGAATGACGGAAACACCTCGCGCCCTTTGTGAGCGTTACCTCCCTGTTCAAATTGACAAACCACCCAACTGCGCAGCTAATGATCTGCGGCTTGCGACACTCGCAGGCGCGATCTAGCGCCCGCGCCGCCGGCTTGGTTTCGCTCTTCGGCCGAACTAGAATGCCATGCTTTGGACTGCCGGCCGTGGGCCTTGGCGTTGCCGTGCGGGCGGCATTTTTTCGGCGGATTTCCACGCGACGCCAATGGCACGAAGACCGAAAAGCAGGGCGAGCGAGTCGAAGCCGACCAAAGCCGCGAGAGGCTCACAGTCGGACGCCGGCCACATTGCCGCCGGCAACGCGCGTTCGCCCGAGATTGCGGTGAGAAGGTGGCGCGGGCTTGGTCCTTGCGCCCTCGTGGTCGGAGCGATCGTGATTGTCTATGGGCAGGTCGTGTCGTTCGACTTCGCGCCGATCGACGACAGCCATCTCGTCACCTCGAATCCGCTTTATCAGCCGGTTTCGCTCGAACACTTGTGGCAGCCGTGGGCCGAACCCGTACTACACTTGTACATGCCCGTGACGTACACGTTTTATGCGCTCGAGGCCGCGATTTCCCAACAGCAGAGCAGGGACGGGCAGTACACGTTCCATCCCGCGGTGTTTCATGCCGGCAATCTATTGCTGCACTGCCTGAACGCATGCCTGGTGCTGCTGATAGCCCGCTGGCTTACCGAGCATGGTGTCGCGGCGCTATTGGCGGCGCTGTTCTTTGCGCTTCATCCGCTGCAGGCTGAAGCCGTCGCCTGGATCTCGGAGACGAAGGGCATCCTGTGCAATTTCTTCTGCCTGACGGGACTCGCAATACTGATCTACCGCCAGCGATTTCTGCAAGCGAGGCCGCCGGCTGCCTGGGTGGCGTATGCCGCCATGAACGTGGCATTTCTCTTCGGGCTGCTGGCCAAGCCCGCGGCCATCGCGGTGATACCGATCGCGTGGCTGATTGCCGTGGGATTCTTGCAACGATCCGCAGTGAGGTCGGCTCTCGAACTTGCGCCTAGCGCCACCGTGGCAGTGCTGATTTCTGTCGTCGCCAAGCGCGCGCAAGGTGATGAGCTGCTGTGGTTTATTCCGCCTGCGAACATGCGCCCCTTGATCGCCGGCGACACGATCGCGTTCTATCTCGTCAAACTGGTGTGTCCGCTGGGACTGACCGTCGACTATGCGCGAACGCCCGAGGCTGTCTTGCAGACCCGGTGGATCTGGTTGGCGTGGATCGTCCCGGTGTTTCTGGCCGGCGCGCTCGCGCTACTGCCGCACCGCCGGTTGTGGTTGACGGCGCTCGCGATATTCATCGTGGGAGTCGCTCCGGTCAGTGGCCTGGTGTCGTTCGTGTTCCAAGCGTTTTCGACGGTGAGCGATCGCTATGTTTATCTTTCGATGCTGGGCCCCAGCCTGGCGATCGCCTGGTTTTTTACGCTATACGCTCAGCCACGATGGATCGCGGCCTGCGGCGTGCTGCTGGCCGGGCTGGCCCTCTTGAGCGCGCAACAAACGAGCACTTGGAAAAGCGCCACGTCGTTGTTTGCCCAAGCGGCTGCCACCCAACACGCCGGGTATTTGACCGAGAGCAGCCAGGGCAATTGGTTTGCGGACGCCGGCAATACGGAAGAAGCCGTCGAACACCTCTCGCGAGCCGCGGAGATACAACCGAAATCGTTCAGCGTTCGGCATAAGCTCGGCGCCGTTTTTCTAAACGCCGGGCATCCGAGCGAGGCAATCCCATACTTTCAGGAAGTCGTGCGATTGAAGCCTGATTACGCCGAAGGGCACAACGACCTGGGCGTGGCCTTGGGGAAGGCAAATCGGCCGCAAGAAGCCACTGCGGCATTCCAGGAAGCCATTCGGCTTAAGCCCAACGACATCGATTTCCATACTCATCTGATGATCGCCTGCGCCCAGGCCAAGCGGCGCGAAGAGGCCATCCGCGCGGCCGAAGGAGCCATCGAACTGGCGCGCGCGCAGAAGCAACCGCAAATGGCCGCGAAGGTCGAGGCCTGGCTACGCAATTATCGCGCTAGCCCACCGTGATGATGGGACTGGCGGACCGTCCAAATAAAATCGTCTCCCACGGACAACCAGGCTAATTACCTTGAGGCGCTGGCAGCCCGGGCTCGCGGTGAAAATCCCACAATAGCACCGCGCCGAGGCCGCTCGTGGCCATGGTCGAACCATCGGGACTGAAGGCGATCGAATTGATGAAGCATTGCGGTGCGACAACGGTCTCCAGGACCTTACCCTCGGGCACGCTGATGAGCTGAATCCGTGGCTGTGGTACCTCGTCAGCTTCCCAATCGTCGCCGGGGGGATAGATCTGCGATTCCACGGCTAGCCATTTGCCGGAGGGGTGAAAGACCGCCTTGCCGGCTCGCGCTCCTGGCGGCACATCGACCGCCTGCCACGTGCCTCGCGCGATATCAACTAAGAGGAAACTCTCCCGAGCTTCCTTTTCGGCGAAATTGTTGTAGGCGTTTGCGGCGACGAACTGGCCGTCGGGCGAGGCGATCATGTAACCAAGTCTCTGTGTTCCTTCGGGAGACGCGATCGACAGCACCTCGCGCCCCGTAGCTACGTCCCATACCTTGAGCTCTTCGGTCACACTTAGAAAATCCTTTTTCGACTTCATCTGGCCGACGCTGCCGACAAGCACGCGGTCGCCCAGGGCAAACGTGCGAGCGTCGCACTGGTCCACCTTGTCGACGATCGTTCGCACTGGTTTCCAGTCGGGCGCGGCGAACAGTTTGATCGAGGCCGACAAAGGTTCATCGTCGTTTGGCTCCATGTCGATGGCCGCCAGGCGACTGTCTGATGAAAAACACTCAGGCACGCAGTTCCCTACCTGCACCTGTCGATAAGTTCCGCTCTCGGTGTTCCACAAGGTCAGGGCACGCGGTCGGCTGGATTCGAACTCCCCGGGCGTCTCGTCAAGCGACAATATGTGCTGGCCGTCAGGCGACAGGTTGATGCTGCGAATGCCATTGGCGGGCTTAGTCTGATAGGTGCGGAGCAAGCTCCCGGACTCCGTGTCCCAAGCGCGAATCGTCGCGCTGTACTCGACCTGCATGAGACGCTTGCCATCGCGCTCGATGGTCGTGTAATTGCCGTGCGGCTCCTGCCAAGCGTAGACTTTCTTCCAGTCGGGCGAGGGCAGGAAATAATCAGTCCTCGCGCGCCCTCCTTCTCCGGCATCGATGCTCGTAATGCGTCGGCCGCTGGCCACGTCCCAGACGTTAATGATTCCCTGATCGTAGGTGCCCGCCATCAGACGTTTGCCGTCGGGCGAGTAGTTGATGCCGCTGATGATCGTGCCTGGCCCACTATGTTCGAGCTTGCCCACCAGTCGCGGCGAAACGGACTCGAGCTTTAGCGGCGCCGGACGCGGCACGACTTGCACGTCGTGTGTCGATGATGCCACAAACGCACCGGGCCAGCTCTCCAGCGATACCACGGCCTGCGCCACGCCCACGCCCGCCTTCTCAGGCACGACGATATCACCGTACAGATTCACGCCGCAGCAGCGCTCGTGCAATTCATAGGTCTCGACGATGCGCGGCCGGCCATCGGCCGCGGCCGGATAAGTGATTTGCAGCTGAGGCGAAATCGTGGGTGGAACCACCTTCTCATAAGCCACGTGGGCGGTCGCACCGGCGCCTAATCCTGGCGTCCCAACGGAGAGTATGATTTCCTCCTTGCGGCCGATACGCAGCGGATCGGGCGAGCCAAAGAACGAGATTCGCCACGGTCCGCCGAAATGCACGATCGGCGCATCGGCCGGCCGCGCGGCAAACTGCAACAAGCCCTGGTCGTCCCAAGATCCGGCCGAATGCGGCACGCGACCGCCTAAGCCCGATCCCTGCTGCCCGGGCATGGCGACCTCGATATAGACATTGCAGCCACGGAAGCGCGGATTCTCGGCGAGCGTTCGGTCAAGTTCGGGAAACTGATCGCGCAAATGATCGAGCGAGTTCCATCCGACTGACAGACCTTTATGCACGCCAGATTTGTCCGGAATATCGCCGGCCTTGAAATAGAATTCTTCGAGTTTCGGATCACTCGATTTCTCGTCCGCTTCGATCCGCTCGCCCGGCTCGGTCAGATCGCCGTTGCCGTTGCGGTCGACGAACAGAACCGGCCCGTCGTGGACGAGCCATACGCGTTTGCGCGCCTCGGGCCCAAAGACGAGCAAGCAGTAGCGCTGCTCTTTCGAGTTGAATTCCGGCAGCTTGCCGATCTTGCGCTCGATCTTGTCGAGTTCGACCGCATGGGCAACACCGGCCAGGTAAAGCGCCACGCAAAGCCATAACGCCAAGCAGAGAACGTGAAACGCCTGTCGCATAGGGGCCTCTTATCTACGTCGCTATTTGAGAGTGGTTATTTATCAGAACTGTCGATCGACGGCTCGGGTGGCCGGTGGAAATCCCACAACAACACCGAACCTGGGCCGCTTGTGGCCAGCATCGTCCCATCGGGGCTGAACGCCATGGAACCCAGGAAGCATTGTGGCGCCACGAGCGTCTCCAAGGCTTCGCCCTCGGGCATGCTCATTAGCACGATGCGCGGCTGTGGAAGATCTTCGACCTTGGGATCGCGCCGTATTTGGTCTTTGGGGATTACTTGCCTCGACGTGGCGAAATAGCGGCCGCTCGGGTGAAACACGGGCACGCGCAGGAAACCTTCCGTGGGCTCGTCGATCATCTTCCAGGTCTTGTTCGCGATGTCGACCAGCACGAGACGTTCCTTGCCGGCGTGGTCGATCGTCCAGGTTGAAACCAAAAGATGCCGGCCATCAGGTGAAAGAGCGGACGAGACGAACGCCTCGCCTTTGTTCCGCGCCGCGATCGACAGCAGTTCCTTGCCCGACTTTACGTCCCACAGCTTCAAAAAGCTGTGGGCGTTCTCGTAGTCGTGTGGCTTTTCCAGGACCCTCAGCGCCCCGACCAGGATTTCGCCACCAGCGACAAAAGTGAGAGCACGCGCATCGGTGAGTTTGCCGGCGAAAGGAATTTTCACGATGCTGTTCCACTGTGGCGCGGTGAACACTTCGATGGCGCCATCGAAGCCGCTCTCTTTGTCGTCCTCAACCGGCGTGGTGACCGCCACCATCCGGCTGTCCGCGGAAACGCACCACGGCATCGCGTTTCCTTTTCTTACCTCGCGGTACGTATCGGTCTTTTCATCCCACAAGCACAAGTCGCGTGGACGGTGCAACTCGAACTCACCCGGCATTTCGTCCATGGACACGAAGTATTTGCCGTTCGGCGCCAAGACCATGTAGCGGATGCCGTGTGGCGGGTCGGTCTGAAACGTGCGCAACAAGCTGCCAGAATCCAAGCTCCACGAGCGGATCATGCTGCTGTATTCGACGCTGTTGAGAACCTTGTCGTCGCGCTCGACCTTGGTGAACACACCGTGCGTTTCATGCCAGGCAAAGAGCTTCGACCAGTCGGCCGTAGGAATGAAGAATTCGTCCGTCGAGCGATAGCCTTTTCCGGCGTCGAGCGAGAATAGCCTTTGTCCCGAGGCGAGGTCCCACACGTTGACGATGCCGCCCGGGTAGTCGCCGGCCAGCAGGCGTTTGCCATCGGGCGAGAAGTGAATGCCCGTGATTTCGTGCTGCGGATTGCCGTTTTCGAGCTTGCTCACCAATCGCGACGAAACCGGATACAGCTTGGGGCCCTTCTTGGGAGGCAAAACCTTGAATTCGTGCGACGAGGGAGCGACGACCACGCCCGGCCAGCTCTCGAGCGAGATGTCGACCTTGGCCGTGCCGGTACCGACGTCCTCGGGCACGGCCACATCGCCGTACAAATTCACGGTGCAGCAGCGGCGCGCGAGCTCATAGACTTTCTTGATCGGCTCGGCGCCCGCCGACAATGGTGGAAACGCGACCTCGGCTTTGGGAATGAGCGCTTCGGGGATCACCTTGTTGTAGGCAATGGCGGCGGTCGATCCTGGCCCGAGGCCGGGCGTGCCTACGACCAGATCCAGATCCTTGTTGCGTCCCACGCGCCAGGTTTCCGGCGAACTTGACAGCGTCACCTGCCAGGGACCGCCGAAATGGATGATCGGTGCATCGGCCGGCCGGTCGGCAAATTGCAACAGGCCATGGGCGTCGCGGTTCCATGCCCGATGCGGCACGCGCCCACCCAGCCCCTCACCGCGCAAATTCGGCAGGTCGACGTCGATGAACACCAGGCAGGAGCGGAAGCGCGGATTCTTCTCGAGCGCCGCGCGAATCTCTTCGTCCGTGTCACGCAAGTGATCGAGCTTCGCTCGGCCGACTTGCAGGTTTTTGTGAACGACGTCCCCATCGGAAATATCACCCGCCGAGAAATGAAACGTTTCTTCCTCGGCATCGCTCGATTTCGGGTCCGCCTCGATTCGTTCGCCTGGCTCGGTCAAGTCGCCATTGCCGTTGCGATCGACGTACAAGAGCGGGCCATCCTGGACGATCCACACCCGGGTGCGCGCCTCGGGACCGAACACGAGCAGGCAGTAGCCTTGCTCCCTGGCCGTGAACGTGGGGAGCTTTTGAATCGCGCGCTCGATCTTATCGAGCTCGACGGCTCGCACTAGTGAGGCGAGACAGAAAAACGCGACGCAAGCCCTGCAAATCGTGATTCGCATTGCCGCCCTCTCGTTCTGAACTACGTTCCGTCCATCGGCCTCCTCATCTTAGGTGGGTCGTCGCGAGAATACGAGGGTTTTTTGCGCCCGTGCCCCCCCGTTCACCCATTGCATTACTAGCGCGAGGCGGATGCCGCGCGGCGCCGCCGGCGTTTGAGGAATAACGCCGTGCTAGCGCCGATCATTGCAATGACCAACGTCGATGGCTCGGGTACGGGCGAACTGAGAGCGTACAGTGGAAGTTGAGTCTCGGAGGTGGTGTTTACTGATATCCAGGCTGAGTTGCTCTGATTCGAGTCGCCATATACTACGTTCGTATCACCGAGCGCATTACCGGTTTCGAGACCACCGAGCATCGTCGAACCCGTGAAGACATATGATGTTTCGGCGTTGCCGAACTGATTGTATTGTGCTGGATTCGTAATAGTGCCGTTGTATATGCCGGTGGCGGCATCGGCCAGCAACTGGCCCTGCGTGTTATATACCGCGACACCGTTGTCAGGGGCGTTGACGATCGCGTCCACAGTGCTGGTCGAGCCGACAACGTGCCACGTAAGATCATGCTGCGTCGTGAGCGCGGCAAGCACGGGGCTGAGGTTTGCTTCCGCAGTGACGAAGCTGTTGTACGTGTTAATGTCGGCGCTTGTTGCCGTCGTCGTATCGAGTGTGACAAATAGAATCTCGTATGGCGTTCCCGCAGGAACGTCCGGGAGGATGACAGTCGCAGGTACGACCGCCGGCAGAAGCAATGGGAGAATTACCACAGAGGCGAGTAGTACAGGCTTGGGCATGGAGTAGGCTCCGAAAGTTGTCGACAATTGTCGATGATGGTTAGTGTTGAACGAGAGAATCATGCGCAGGACATGGATAGCCGCGAGGCGGAGAATCGCTGTGTGCGCAAGACTGGCTGCGATTGACGTGGCAGCAGCCAAGACAAGACGAGACAATACGGACGTGTACATGAAGATCTCCTCAAAGGCTGGAATGAAGTAGCGGCGGCGGGTAAAGCCCGCCGCAACGTCGCGGCGACGGATCAAACCGCGGTCAACCGACTGGCTTACCGCGGGAGACAAGAGGCGTCGAACGGGCTTACTTCATTAGCATTTGAGGAGTTATTCAATTACGAGCACGACCCGTAGAGGGAAGATGTGTAGGGCCAGCCTATCGGCGACGGTACCTACGGCCATACCAAAACAACACGGGGCCACTCAGGCCCAAAAGCACGAGCGTCGACGGCTCGGGCACCGGGGAAAGCTTAAACACGGTGCCGTCATTGTTCGCCCCGCCGCTGTACGTCGTGCCGTAAAGGTTTCCGGCCGGGTCGAGCAGAAGCCCTGCTTCGGGGTTTGCCCCGTTGGCGCCATTAAATGTGACCAGTGTGGTGATCGCGTTCGATCCGGCAGCGATCTCGAATACGGTGCCGTCTCCGGACGGGCCGCCACTTGCTGTCGTACCATAAAGGTTCCCAACCCCGTCGAGGACCAGGCCCCCAAGAATGTTCGTCCCTGTAGTGTCGCCGGGGAATGTGGCTAATGTGGTGAGCGCGTGCGACTGGGCAGAAATTTCGAATACTGTGCTGGAAAATGCAGTGTCGGAAGTCGTACCGTAGAGGTTTCCGGAAGCGTCGGCGATCAGTCCCGCAGCTGGTTGCGCACCATTGGTACCATCGAACGAGACCAACGTGGTGATCGTGTGCGAACCGGCGGCAATTTCGAACACGGTACCGCGGTTGAACGCTCCGCCGCCGTATGTCGTGCCGTAGAGGTTCCCGGCGGCGTCAGTGACCAGGCTCCCCAAAGGGAACGCACCGTTACTGCCACCATTGAACGAAACAAGTGTCGTGAGCGTGTGCGAACCGGAGGCGACTTCGAATACCGTGCCGGCTCCGGATGCTCCCCCGCCTTCCGCCGTGCCGTAGAGGTTACCGGCAGCGTCGCTAATCAGAGCTGCGGCAGGTTCTAAACCATTGGAGCCAGTGAATGCAGCCAGTGTGGTGACCGTGTTCGAGCCGGCGGCAACGTCGAACACGGTGCCGTCACCGGATGACCCACCCTCCGACGCTGTTCCAAAAAAAATCCCGGCCCCGTCACTGATCAGGCTCGCAACAGGGAATCGACCATCGGAAAAGCCGTTTAACGAGACCAACGTCGTGGCCGTGTTCGAGCCGGCGGCGATTTCAAACACGTTGCCAGCGCTGGATGTCCCGCCTGTTTCCGTCGTGCCGTAAAGATTCCCAGCCCCATCTATGATCACGCTCGCAGCAGGGTTCCGCCCATTTGTGGCATCGAACGAAACCAGCGTGCTAAACGAGTAGCCATCCGCATATGCGGCGCCGTGGATGGTCGGCATGAGTGCCGCGGCCAACAAGAGCCAGCGAGCGAATCGACCGGAGTAGGCCGCCATCAGGTGTTCGTTATTCAATGTGCGTTCCTTGTTCAAGGTGACTGTCATCGGTGCGTGAGCGTGCGTTCCCAGGCACTCGCTGGCGGGCGACCGGCGCGCGGCCGCTTTACCTCTTCAATCCGCGAATCCGCGAATCCGAACAGGATTTCCGATAAAAAAGGAAAAAAATATCTTTGTCGTCGGACCATTGCTCGCCGGCGCCGCGGGCTGGTGTACGATCCGCAGGATTAATTTCTACACAGGCGCAGAAGCGGAAAACCGAACACAAAATCTTGCAACTTGCTTCACCGCAAGCCTTTGCAGAGCGCAATTGAAACGGTCCGCGAACGACTCCATACTGGACCCGCATCGCCATCGGCCGGAGCCGCGCCCGTGCAAGCCTCGCCGCAAATTTCGACCGCTCACCTGGACCAGCTTGTCGTGGCCGCGCGCGACGGCAATAAGGTCGCCCTGGCCCGACTTCTGGAGCTGCTCTCGGAATGCCTGTGGGCCGATATGCACAGTCGCCGGACGATGCGTCCGCCGGGACCGTCGCACGGGTTGTCCGACCTGATCCAGGACACGCTGACCGTGGTGGCCGAGAAGTTTCCCCGGTTCAAGCGAGACTCGTTCATCGAGTTCAAGCAGTGGTCGTACGTGATCTTGCACCGGCGGCGGAAGCAATGGATTCGCAACTTTCTGCATCGCAACGACGCGGCCCGACGGGAGCAGATTGGCTGGGTCCTGCGTGAACGACTGGGCCGGCATGGCGAGTGCGTCAGCGATGCGCTGCAACGGCGGCAAGAAGCCCGCCGCGCGCAAACGATATTCGAGAGCCTGGACGTGAACGAGCAGTTCGTGATCCGGCTGCGCGCGGTGGAGGATCGCCGCTTCGCGGAAATCGGCCGGCTGACGGAAAGAAGCGAGGGCGCGGCGTGCGTGGCCTACCGCCGGGCGATCCGCCGGCTGAAAAAGTTGTTCGAAGCCCATGAAAAGCATTGAATCCAACTACGCGGCCGTTCGATCGGTCGATTCGCCCGGATCGAGCTTGTCCGACGCGCTGCCGCCGGGCGACTGCTCGGAATCGTACGGGCTGATGGTCTGGCTGACGAAGTTGCGGCAGGAACGTCTCGGCGCCGACTCGGCCGCCAGCGACCTGAACCTGGAGACGCCGCGCCGCATCGGACATTTCGAGCTGGAAGCGCTACTGGGGAGCGGCGCGTATGGGGCGGTGTTCCGCGCGCTCGACACGCGATTAAACCGGCGCGTGGCGCTGAAGGTGGCCTGGCCTGGCATCTTGATGGACCCGGTATTGAGCAAGCGTTTCGTCAAGGAGCCGAAGACCGTTGCATTGTTGCGTCATCCGGGCATCGTGGAAGTTCACGAGACAGGGAACCTGGAGCTCGCCTGGTTCATGGTCTTGGAACTGATCGATGGTCCGACCCTGGAGCAATTACTAAAAGAGCCGCGCCGGGTACCGGCGCAGGTTGCCGCGGCGATGCTCAGGGACGTGGCGCTGGCGGTCGACCATGCACATTCGCACGGCGTTGTCCATCGCGACTTGAAGCCGAGTAACATCCTCTTGCGTCCTCGGGCCAGTGACGATGCCGCGTTTGAGCCGGTCGTCACGGATTTTGGATTAGCGCATTGGCCGGAAAACGGACAAGCGTCGGCGCTGACCGCCACCTGTGTCGTCTTGGGGACGGATCACTATATGTCGCCGGAACAGGCGGCCGGGCTAAATGCCGAAGTAGGTCCGTCGTCAGACATTTTTTCGCTCGGTGTAATCCTCTACGAATTGACGAGCGGTGTGCGGCCGTTTGACGGCGAGACTTCTGAGCACGTTCGGAAACGAATCCAGGAAGAGGAACCGCGGCCGGTTCGGTGTTTGCGAAAGGACATACCGAAGGACCTGGAAACGGTCATTCTTAAATGCCTGGAGAAATCACCTGGCCGCAGGTATGCAACGGCGCTGGAGTTGGCCGACGACCTCACGCGATTCCTAAACCAGGAGCCGGTTCGCGCACGGCCCGCAGGGCTGCTCTATCGCGGCTGGAAGTATGTGCGGCGAAGGCCGCTGGCCGTGGCGTTGACATCGACGGTTTTATTTGCCGTTGCACTTATCGCGGGCCTGGTCGGCGCCTGGATACATGATCGGCTGCTTGCGGAACATGAGCTCGCCGCCGCCGAGAAGATGACCGCCGCCGTTGAAGGGATGGAGCGCCAACATCGGTATGCCGCCGCGATCAGACACGCCGGCACCGCCATCGAGCGCGGTCACCGTGCTGAGGCGCTGGAATACCTCAAGCAAAGCGAATCATTGGTCGGCCCGTCGATTCGCAAGGGAATCGAATGGGAAACTTTGTGGTCAATGGCGAACGAGGTGGACCATACGCTGCACGCGCTGACCAGCGTGCGAGCCGTCCGCTTCGCTCCGGACGGCAAGACGATGGCCTCGATTAGCGCCGATGGGCTGACGACGCTATGGAACACTGGAGATTGGAGCAAACGGCGCGCGCTAATCAGCAAGGTCCGCAGCCCACGAGCCGCCGAATATTCACCAGACGGCGCGCTGCTGGCTCTCGCGGGGGAGAATGGCCGAGTGGCCGTCTATCGGATCAACGACGGGCGAACCATTTATGATCAGCAAGTCGGCGAAGTCCGGCTGTTTGCCGCGGCCTGGCTCGGCAGCTCGTCGCGGCTGGCTGTCGGCGGAAGCAAAGGGATCGTGTTCGTGATTGACTTGTCTACCCACGAATGTCGCAGCAGTGAACCCCTGCTTCCTTCGGCCGATGTGCCGGCGACCGAAGTGCAGAATCCGAACGAGATCATTGACCTCACTTATGTTCCCCAACGCAACATAATCGGCGTCTTGAAATCCCCGACCGAGGTGAAACTGGTCGATGCCGATAGGTTGATCCCCGTCGGCGGTTGGGTGAACGGGTTGGAGAACGCCGGCGCGATGTGTCACCTCCCCATCGGGCCGGGCTACTTCGCGATCGGTGCAGCGCCGCATGCGACGGGGATTTACGCAATCGACGATGGTGCCAAGGTGGCTTCGATTCCGGTGACCCAAATTGTCGCCTCGCTGCGGTATACGCCCGCGACCCAGACCCTGTCTGCCGGTCTGTGGAATGGGCTCGTGCAGGTTTGGTCGATTGGGCCAATCTTGACGGGTACTAACAATCCCGGACGACGCCTGACAGGACATGCAGGGCGCACCCTGTCGGTGGATGTCTCGCCCGACGGCGAATGGCTCGCCTCGGGCGGGAGAGATAAGACAGTCCGCATTTGGCGCCGGCCGCTGGACGGCGGATCGTCCAAGATTCCATTGCAAAGTCGTCCGTGCGCCATGACATTCTCACCGTGCGGCCGATGGCTGGTCTTGGCCTCAATGGACAAAGGCCAAGACGCCAGCGCAACGCTCATTGATGTGCACCAAGGTCGGAAGCTGTGGTCGACGGAAATCCGCACGCCGACTGGCCCGCACACGTCACTGCCAAATTGCATTTTTGCCTTTTGCCCGTCGGGGGATGTAATTGCTCTTATCGAAAGGGATGGTTCCGTTGCCGAGCGAATAGCCGCATCAGGGAAGGTCATCGGGAGCCATCACACCGTTGACCGGCCTGAACGTCTCTGGTATTTCGAGGAGGAGAGCGGATTGATTTCGCATTACCTGCCGTCGGAAGCCGTTTGGACAATCGTTAATCGCAACACCGGCGCATTGCGCCGCGTAGTATCAAAGCGCGAGCTGTTGGACGTCTCGTGGACCACTAAGGGCGCCTATTGGATCGAAACGGATTCCTACCATAATTGTCTTATCAGGCGACCGTGGTCAGAGCAGGCGACGAAAAGAGTCAGCATGCCGGAGCGGCCATTTCTGGCCCGAATCTCGCCCAACTGCCGGTATCTTGTGGCCGGCGGATACGACGCGTCGGTCTATCTTTGGAAGCTCGATGGATCGTCAACGCCAACGACGCTTGTCGGACACGAGGGCGCCGGGATTTACAACCTGCTCTTCTCTCCTGACAGCCAAACGCTAGTCACGCATGGCGCCGACAAGACACTGCGATTCTGGAATCTGGCGACCGCCAGCGAGCTTTTTACGATGGGGTCGTCGAACGAACAGGTTCTGTCGGCCGCGGTTCACCCCGAAGGGGAGATGCTGGTCATAGCGGTCGAAGAGAACCAACGGCCCTACCTGCACGTCCATCGCCTGAGCGGCGGCGAAGGCCGCCTGTCGAGCGCGTTCGATCTGGATAGCACTGCGGAAGAAGTCGGCAAGCCGGACGAGAATTGAAAATGCTCCGACCGCTCTCGACGGCGCGTCGTGTCGGTCATTTCGCGCTAAGCGTTTGACGGCTTAACGATTTTGAGCGTCTCGAACTTCCGGCCCAGCACCGATTCACTCGCGAGGCCGAGCCAGCCTTCGAGGATGGTCGCGTAAAGGGCGCGAAAATCGACGCCGTAGACCGGATCGTCGTCGACCAGGTTAGCCAGGTCGGGGTAGGGGCCGTGCACGCCCGGCGCGACGTTGGCGCCGATAAGAAATACCGGCGCCGCGGTGCCGTGGTCGGTGCCCAGGCTTTCGTTCTCGGCGGCCCGACGCCCAAACTCGGAAAAGACGAGCACCATCACCGGCCGGCCGGCAGCGTTCTTGTTCATGTCCTCGACAAAGGCCTTCAGCGCGTCGCCGACGTTTCGCAACAGGTTCTCGTGCGTGTTCGCCTGGCGGCTGTGCGTGTCGAAGCCGCTTTGCTCGGTGAAATAGATCGGCGTCGAAAAGCCGCCCTGCACGAGCTGCGCGATCGTGCGCAGTTTCTTGGCCAGGTCGTTGTCGGGATAACGACCACGCGTGGCCTTGGCGATTTTGATTTTATCGACCTGCTCGGCCGTGGCTTGCACGGCAATATTGCTTGCGCGCGCTGCCGCCAAGAGCGGATTGCTCGCGTCACTGCTGCCCGGTTGCCAGCCGGCGAGCTGCGCTTTCACGCCTGCCGCGTCGAGCAGTCCGGTGCGGCGCTCGAGATGACTCAAATCCTGGATCGAGGGAACCTGCACGCGGCATCCCAACAGCGCCTGCGGCATTTCACCGCCGCCGATGCGCAGCGCCGCGGCGGCGCGCGATTGCTCTTCGACGCTAGTGCGCGCGTCGATCGCCCGGCCAAGCCAGCCGCGCTTCGCCATGTCGGCCTTGCCGATTTCCAGTTGTGCGTCGCCGGGCGCGGTATGCCAGATGGCCATCGATTCGAAGTGCGATCGATTCGGATGGGGATAACCGACACTTTGCACGACCGCCGCTTGCCCATCGGAGAATAACCGGGCCAGGCCGCCGAGTGCCGGATGCAGACCGACGCGATCATCGAGCTTGTGCAACTTGGCGTCGGCCAGGTGCAGTTGCGGACGCAGGCGGCGATAATTCTCGTCGGTGTAGGGAACGACCGTGTTCAGCCCGTCGTTACCGCCGGTCAATTGCACGACCACGAGCACGCGATCGTTCATCGCCTTGTCGCTGGCCGCGGCTCGCGCGGTCCGCGCCAGTAGCGTGGGCATGGTAGCGCTCGTGGTCAGGAGGGTCGTGCCGACACCGAGAAAATCGCGGCGGTTATAGCGCATGGCTGTTCCTCGCTCCGAAAAGGGAAATCAGGCCAGAGAATGCTCCGGTGCTTGCAACAGCACTTGCAGCGCGGCCGTAATGTGCGTGGCATCGCTGCCGGCTAACTGCGACGCCAATTCACGCGTGCCGGCCGAGACATCGTCGTCCACCAGTAACGCCGTGTAGGCAGCGACGAGTTGCCCGGCGGCTACGTTGTTCGCCTTGGCCCAAGCCGCCCCGTCGTACGGCGCCAGGCCGGAAGATTCGTTGCCGTTCAACAGCTCGACGACCCAGTTCATGCGCGCGAGCGTCGTGGCGCTACTGAGCCAGGCGGCGCCGCCGTCCCACCCTTTGACGCTCGGTGGATCGAACAGCGCCTGGCCTTGCTCTTGGCAACTCGTCACGGCCAGCATGAGCAGGCCGGGCGAACGGGGTAGCGCGAGCTGGCGGATCGTGCCGACGCAATAATCAACCGGCGATTTCACGCGGCGGCGATAAACGTCCGGCGAAAAGAAATGCCGCGACCGCAACATGATGCCGACGACGTGTCCGATCGAGTAATCACTGGCCCGGAACTCGGCGGCCAACGGCTCGATCAGCTCGGCGCTTGGTTCCGCGGCCTCGCTAACAAACGCCCGGTACAAGCGCCGGCAGATATGCTGGGCCGCGGCGGGTTGCCCGAGGATGATGCGCATGACGTCATCCTTGCGCCACGGGCCGCGCTGGCCGAGAAAGTTTTTCTCGCCCGTGTCGGCCAGATCCTCTTCGTACGTAAAATCGTCCGTCTCGTTGAGAAGGATACTCTCGCGGTCACGGCGCCACCCGGTCAAAGCCCGGGCTGCTTCGCGCACGTCCTGTTCGCTGTAGTTGCCGATGCCCAGCGTGAAAAGCTCCAACAGCTCGCGGGCAAAATTCTCATTGGGGTGGTTCTTGTGGTTCGCGCCACCGTCGAGCCAGATGAGCATGGCCGGATCGGCCTCGATCGCGCGTAGTAAATCTCCGAATCGGCCGCGGGCGTGCTTACGCAGTAGCTCGTTCTGCTTGGTCATCAGATGACGCCGATAAACGCCGTGGATCGCCGTCGCAAAGTGGCCGTGCCAGAAGAGCGTCAGCTTTTCGCCCAGCGGATCGGGGCCGTACGCCATGCGGAACAACCACCACGAGGCCAGCTCTTCTGGACTTCTTGAATAGTCGCGCTCGCCTCCTTCGGCGGCGCGGCGCAGGGCGTCGGAAATCTGACGAAAAGCCTGCGGCTCCGGCTCGGGCTCGAGAAAGCGTGCGATGCTGGCGGCCGGCCCGGCGGCCAGGTCGCGCTCGATTTCGCCGCGCGTCGCGCCGAAACCGGCACGCCGGTGCAGATGCGCTACCTTACGATGGTCCCACGGATCGGCGGCACTCGCTTCGTAGGGTGACCAGGGATTCTGTTCCGCTTTCATTAATGCCTCGCCCAGTTCCTAGTCGAGACTGTCCACGACCTCGAATACTTCATCCACGCCGGCGCGACTGAATTATTGGCGGGTGGGAATCACCACGTCGCCTACTTCGGTTGTCTCGCCGGACCGAATCGTAAACTGGAAGCCTTCGTCCCATCGGCCTTGCTTATTCACGAAACTGACGTTGTACGTTGCGCCGGGGATCAAATCATTCATGACGAGGTTGCCGTCCGCATCCGTCTTCGGCAGCTCGCGGCGCGCAACGCCCTGCTCCCAGAACATGTTTTGCCAGATGATCGTATCGGCCCAGAGGGGTTGATTGTCCTCGATGTGATGCGTGTTCACGGCCCCAGGCGTCACTACGACTTGCAGCCAGGGCTCGTGCCCAACGATCGGCTTGCCTTTGTCGTCGATGAAATGAAATCGGGCCGAGCCGCAGGGCACAAGCTCAATCGGCGCGTCGCTCTGCGCCTCGTCGGCCGCAGGCGAGACCGTCGCGGCGCAATGATGCTCGATATCCAGGAAGAAAAGCGGATTCGATCGTTCCGGGTCGAATCCCGGTAGCTCGATCATGCCATTTTCGATTTGAATCGCGGGCGTATGGCCATTGATGTCGCGACGATCCATCACATAACTGCGTGCATGCAACCAGCCAGTGGCCGGCTGCCCATCCGGGCGCACAACCTTGCGCCGCAAGGTCGTGCCGCGCTCGAGCTCAATCGTCACCGGCGCCGCATTCTGCTCACCCGGTTTATAGTTGACCTGCTGAGCGCCATCCGGGTAGTTGCGCTGTAAGCCGGTCTTGCCATAGTACAGATCGCCATCGCTGATCATCACGTGCAAGTAATCGTTTGTCGGTCCATGAACCAGCAGATAACCCGGTCCCGGCCATACCGGCATGCGAAAGCGTCCCTCGGCGTCGGTTCCGTAGCGCATCTGCGCTTCGGAATAATTGGGCCACGATCCGGCGTTGAAATACCCGTTGTTGTATTCCTGCTGCCGGAAAAAGATCTCGGCGCCCGCGATGGGTTCTCGCGTTACGCGATCGATCACCTGACCCGTCACCGGTATCCCGCGACGCAGCTTGAGCGTCATGTCCACGCTCTTTCCTTCACGGGGTCGCTTACGTTCCAGTGCCAGAAACATGTAAGGCGAGTCAGGGGGCGGGTAGGCGTAAACATTCAATTCGCTGTCGGGTCGAAACTCGTCGGAATGCTTGACGACGGTGCGGATGTGAAAAGTGCCGTCGGCCGCTGTCTCTAGAAATCGATAGGGTCGCTCGGTGAGCAGCACCTTGGCTCCGGCGATCGGCTCGCCAGTGTCTGCCGCCTCTACCTTTCCGGAGATGAAGAGCGGCGATTGCAAGACCGCGGCGACCGAGTCACTCGTCACGTCAAGATTATGGAGCTGTTGGCCGCCCCAGTGCTCGTCGTCGATCGATAACTCGACCGTTTTGATGTCGCTCGACATGGTGGCCGTCGTATAGCCCTGCTCATCGCTGCGGGACCAGGTTGGCCAATCCGTGAGCATGCTGCGGGCACTCAGATCCGGCAGCCAAAAGCTGGTGTAGTGACCTTGAACATGTTTAGTCTTCGTCGTTGCCGACCAGAGCTGCGGCTGCACGCCGGCGATCGGGTTGCCGATCGTGTCGATCAATTGCACCCGCACTTCCCTGGGCTTCCACAACGTGATGTCGACGTCCTGATATTGCTGGCGCGGTTTGAGCCAGACTTGCGATGTCCCTAGACCATCAGCCGAGGCCAGCAGCCACAGCGCCGGATAAACGCCCGTGGATCGTTTTGGCAGACTAACGCGGAATCGGCCGTCGGCTGCGCACGTGGTGGGAAGGTAAACAACTTCCTGCTTTCTGGTGCGATAAATCGGCCAGCCGTCGTTACGATCCATGGCCACGACTTGAATTTTCGCGCCGGGGACGGGCTCGCCCTGCTCCGACAAGACTCTTCCGGTAACGACTTGATCACCGGAATCGTTGTCACCGGCAGTGATTGCCGAGGGAACGGCTTTGTCCGGCGCAGCCGCAAGCGCCTCTGCGCGCAACATCGGCCGTACCACGGCCACGGCGACAACCGCCATCAAGGCGGCACCGGCGAGCAGCGAGGCGCGGGCCCGGCCCAGCGGGGTGCGCATCCGCTTGCCATCGAGCACGGCCAGCAAGCGGCCTTCGAGTTGCGAGCGACGCGCCATCGACAGCGCCGCGGTCGCCAACGGAGAACAGGGCCGATGCCCTCGGGCGATGTCGAGCAAGTGCGTGGCATAGTTCGAGGCCTTTTGCCCAGCGAGCAGCACGTAATCGTCGCAGGCATGCTCGCGGTCGATGCGCATCCGCCGGACCATGAACCAACTGCCGGGATGAAACCAGTACAGCGCGCAGCTCAGGCGCGCCACGATTTGCCAGGGAACGTCGCGACGCTTGATGTGCGCCAGCTCGTGCAGCAAAACGACACGCCGCCGCTCGTCGCTCCACTCGTGCGCTTCGGCCGGCAAAACGATGCAGGCGCGGCTCGCGCCGAAGGTCATGGGCATTTGTCCTTCGCCAGCCACGAGCAGGGTGACCGCGCGGCGCAGGTCGAGCGAATCGCACAATTCCGCGACCAGATCCTGCCATTCCGCGGCATCAAGCGACATCGAGCGCCGCCGCAGCCGACCGTTGGCCACCAGGCCGCAGACCAGCGGCGCCAAAACCAGGCTTGCACCGACGAGCCATACGATCGGCAACCAGGGAAGCGGCGGAGCATCGATCGCGGCGGGCGGCACAGCGCGCTGGTCGATCGCGAAGGCCTGGGGGACGCTCGGTAGCGCACCGGATTCCGCTTCGGGTTCTGTCGTGACGGAGAGCTGATTCGGTGCGACTCGTGCTATTTCTGCGTGCGCGTTCGAGTCATCCGGGGCGGCAGGCGTCCGCGGAACATTCCGCACATCGCGGGCTGCCGTGGCAAACTCGCTATCGGTGGCGACGCTCGATTCCGTGGCTGGTCTACCCACAGAAGGCCCTGACGCGAGGAGCCACGTTCGTTGCCACTGATCGGGGATCACCCGTAGCGGGATGCCCGGCACGGCCAGGTTCACGACGGGCAACAGCAGCAGAGCCACGAAGGTGAGTCCCCAGATCCGGTGCCGGATGGCCGACGATCGGCGACCCACGGTCAGGCCGACCAGTGCCGCCACGATCAACAGCACCGTGGATTTAACCGCCAGGTCGCCCCACAAGGAAATCCAACGGGCATTATCAAATAGAGAGTCGCACAGAGATGCGAACATGGCCGTCGATTACCTCCCCTCTTTCCGCGCTTCGTCGATCAATTGCGCCAATCGATCAAGCTCTTCGGCCGAGATCTTGTCCCCTTCCAGGTCGAGCACGGCGGCCACGGCGTCTCCGGCCGAGCCGCTGAAGAAGGTCTTCAGCAAATGCTGCAGAGCCGAGCGACGCGCCTTCTCGGGGGCGAGCGTCGGACGGTAGATGTATTTCATCCCGTCGCGTCGGTGCTTGAGATACCCCTTCTCCTCCAAGAGCCGCATCATGGTCCGCACGGCGGAGTAGCTGGGGGGATCCGCCAGCCGCGCGAGCACGTCACCGACCGAGGCTTCCCCCAGCTCGTGGATCGCGTCCATGATCTGCCGCTCGCGGCGGCCCAAATCGGCGTGAGGTCCTTTGGTCATGTCGGATGGTCCTCGCTTCTCGTCGTCTGCCGGCCCCGCTCGACCGCACACATGCTAATCAGCTAACATGTGGCAATGTACTAACACCTCGGAGCGAAGTCAACGATTTTTTGGCAAAGAATCCGAGCCGCATGGCTCCGGCCAGCGAGGCAGCGAAAGGGCGCGAAGGCTCGCGGAAGACGGGCAAGACACCGTTTGCCAGGCGGCTACCGGGCGCGTCGATGAGCGCGCCGGTCCTTTACAACGCGAATCTTCGCTTCGAGCTTTTCCACCCGTCGCTGTTCGCTCCGCGCCTGGTCCTGGAGCTGATCGAGATGCCGCTGGGCGCGGGATTTGTGAGAAGTTGGCAAACTCATGACAGCGATTCATCGAAGACAAAACACTTCGTCAAAAAACAAACTCTCATTGCTCTGGCTTACGGCACGCGAGATACAACCGTCCGCGCACCGGTAAACGCGCCAGACTTGCCACCGAGTCGGCCAGCGCTCCGGCGGCAACCTGGGTATCGGTGCCGATGCCGAGGACCTGAAAGCCCGCCGATTCGAACAGCTCGGCAGCCTCTTCGTCGCGTATCCAGTACATGTGCGGCCCCCGATCGAACAGCGCACCGAGGTAGATCTTGTCGCGACGTCGCAGCCAGGGCCAGCACTGTCGATCGAGCGAGCGGCCCGTCAATGTCCGCAGGGTCGCCAGGTAGCCACGCGCGAGCTTATAGAAGCGCGACTGCAGACGCGTCCGGAAGGAAAGAAAACTGGCGATGAGCACACCGCCGGGCCGCAAAATCCGAAACGCCTCTCGAACCGCTCGTCGGCGCTCTTCGACCGTGGGGAGGAAGCAGAGGATTTGCTGCAGATAAATCGCCTGATCAAAACTGCCATCGGCATAATCCAGAGCCATCGCGTTTTCGACGCGATATTCGATCGTGCCGCTCGGATCGCGCTGGCGCGCCGCGGAAACAAATTCGGGCAGGTAGTCGAAGCCGTGCAAGTCGCGAAAGCCAAGCAACTGCAGTTCGAGCAGGATACGGCCGCCCCCTGAGCCGGCTTCGACCGTACGGCCATCGGGGTGAAAATACCGGTCGACCAGAAAGCTTTCCCCCGGTTCGAGGCCGACCCGATCGGCCCAGAGCGAAAACTCGGTGGCGAGAAAAACGTCGCGGTGTTCTCGAGCCTTGGCTGCCGGTCGCGCCCCTTGTTTAACGGCAACGTTGCCCAACGCGTTGACGTCCGAAACTGCAGGTACTGGATCCATAGCGGACCTCTCGGAAAAAAAACCCCTGCTGTGCGGCCGCCGCCTGCGCGAAATTCGAGTGCCGCGCGTGCGCGGTCAGCGTCCAGATTGGTCGGATCCCGATCAACCGGTGGGCATATTTCCGGGAAAAAGGGTCGTGAATGACCTAACGGCTTTGTAAGCAACTCTCGCGCCGTCGGCGGCCGATCGCTTGCGAGCGATTCCAAGTTCCGCGAGGGAATGCACGTCGCCGCATCGCGCAGGGGCGACTATCTCGGCACACTCAAGCCGTTTGTGGCTCCCATGGCGCCGAACTAGAATCGGCATCGACCTGATCTGGTCAGATTTTGACCAGTCATGGAATTGGCCGGCATCGAGCCGGTTTTGAAGGGGCGCGGGGGCGCCTGCGAGAGGAGCTTGACAAATCGGCCGACACTACCTTGATGCACGACTGAGGAGCCGGAAAGATGAATTTCCAATGTGGCCGTTGGCGCCCCGAGCCTCGGGCGATCTGGTGCGCCGCAGCCTTGGCCATATGGATCGTCGTGCCTGACGTCGCCCGCGCTCAATTCACGTTTTTGAACCAGATCGCCGGTGGACCGACGAACAGCCCGGGCTTTATCGCGCTACCTGGCGCCGTCAGCAGCGTAGGGCCCACCGGACAGATTCTGATCGACGAGGGATTGTTCAACGATCATGGCGTCCTCAAGGAGTACGCCGCGGATGGCACCTATCTGACGACGTACTCCAACGATATCGCGCAGCCTTGGAATGTCGCGTTTACGCCCGATGGAACGGCGTACGCCTCCAGTAATCTGGCGCAGGAAGTTGCCATATACGACACCAGCGGGACGCTGCAACCGCACCGTCTTCCCAGCGCTGGCGCCCTTGCCGACGCCACGGGCATCGCTGCCACCGCGAACGGCTCGGTGTACGTTGGCAACGGCACACAAATTCAACTGTACAGCACCACGTTCAACGGCACGACCTTCCCGCTCCTCGGCTCATTCGGCTCCGCGGGAACCGGACCGGGGCAGTTTGGCGCCAGCGGCGTTGGAGGGCTTGCCTTGGACCCCGCGGGGGCGAATCTCTACGCGACGGACGTTTCCGGAGGACGGGTCGAGGTTTTCTCAGCGGCCGGGACCTACGAGTCGTCGATTGGTGATGCTTCCGGGCCGGGGAAACTTTCAACGTTCACCTACGGAGTCGCCGTCAGCGGCACGGGACTGGTCTATGTCGCCGATCAGACGGCAGGCCTGAAAGTGTACTCCACTTCAGGGACCTATCAGGGGACGGTAGCCACGACCATCAACGGCCAACCGTTCACGCCCATGTCGGTCTCGGTAGCGGCGACGGGCATGGTATACGCCACAGGCGGAAACAGTACGAATGCCGTCACCCTCGCTGCGCGGTTCTTCGATCCTGCCTCCTGGTCGTCGGGCACAAACACATTCACCAATGCCAACGCCGGGCCGACAAGCGTCACGGTCGGCGCCGGCCAGTTGATGGGCACCAACCTGATTCTCAACGCGAACAAAGGCCTGGCGGTCGGACAGACGACGACCGTCAACAACTCCGGCTCCCTCACGCTGGCTGGCGGCACGCTATCGACGGGCAACCTGGTTGTCGACGGAACGTCGAGCAACGCCAACTTCACCATGACCGGCGGCAGCTTGACCGCAAATAGCATCACCGTGATGGGAGGCGGTGTCGCCGACTTCGCCGGGCAGCCGCTGACCGTCGCGCTCGGGGCAAACGTTTCGGTGGCGGATGCGAGTTCACAGTTCAAAGTCGACCAGGGAGCGACGGTTTCGGCCACGGCCCTGAGTAACAGCGGCAAAGTTGTTGTCGGCAGCAATGCCGACTTCATCGTGCTCAACAATTCGTTCAATCTCGGCGCCGTCACGCTCAACGGCGGCGAGTTGGACGTGCACGGCCTGTTCGGCAACGGTCCTTCCGCGTCGATTCAAGGCGCCGGCACGCTCAGCACCACGACCGGGCTCTCGAACAATGGCCAGATCCAGTTCACCGGGCAAGCGAGCGTCATGGGGGTCGTCAACAACTTATCGACCGGCGTGATCGAGCTTTCCGGCCAGCAGAGCCACACGTTTTTCGGCGGTTTCAACAACGACGGCACGGTGACGATCGACCCCGGTTCGAGTGCGACGTTCCAGGGGGCCTTTTCGGGATCGCACGGCACTTCCGGCACCGGCACCGCGACCTTTGCCGGCGGCCTGTCCCCCGGCGATGCGGCGGCCCTATCATTCGGGGGCAACGTCGTTTTGCAGAACTCGAATACGACAACCATGCACCTGGCCGGCACAGGCTACGACCAGATCGGCGTCGCCGGTCAGCTCACCTTCAACGGTGCGCTGCAGTTGGTGTTGCAGAACTTTACGCCCACGATCGGTGAAAGCTTCCACTTGTTCAGTTGGGGAAGCGAGGCCGGATCGTTTTCGCAGTTGTTGCTGCCGGGGCTACCGGCTGGCGAATCGTGGAACGCCTCGCAGCTTTACACGCAGGGGACGATCATCGTCACGCTCACGGGCGATGTGAATGGCGACGGCATCGTCAACAGCCAGGACCTGGCCGTGATCTCGAGCAACTGGCTTGCGGCCGGCACCGGGCACGCCGGAGACGCAAACAACGACGGCATCGTCAACAGTCAGGACCTGGCGCTGGTCTCGGCCAATTGGCTGAATTCATTCACGCCGGCCGCCGGCAACGCTGCCGCCGTGCCCGAGCCCGGCACCATCGCTCTGGCGATACTCGCCGGATTGATGCTGTTCGTCCGACGCCGCGTTGTTTAGGGCCGATCGCCTACACCACGGCTTTGAGCGCCGCGATCAGCCGGTCGAGATCTTCGTCGTTTGTGTAAGCATGCGGGCTGATGCGCAACCGCCCCGCGCGACAGCCCAGTGCGACGTTGTGCTTCAGCAATTCCTTCTTGAGCGCCAGGGAATTGCGGTCGGCAATCTCGAAGGCGACGATGCCGCTGGCTCGTCCAGGCTCACGATGGCTGCGCACCTGGGCGCCAAAGCGACGCA
>DASZWQ010000018.1 GCA_035546535.1 Pirellulales bacterium
ATCTCGGTGATGACCAGCGCCTCGCGGTCCTTGCGGATCGTCTCCGTCGTCACACGCCCACGCACCAGGATCGAGCCGCGCCCGGTGAGATACGCCGAGCGAATGCCCGCCTTGCCGAGGATCATGCCGCCGGTCGGGAAATCGGGACCGGGTACGATCTCCATCAGCCGCTCGATGTCGATCGCCGGATCGTCGATCATCGCGACCGTCGCGTCGATGATCTCGCCGAGGTTATGCGGCGGGATGTTGGTCGCCATGCCGACGGCGATACCGCCGGCGCCGTTGACCAGCAAATTCGGAAAACGCGCCGGCAGCACGACCGGCTCCTGCTCGGAGCCGTCGTAGTTCGGGCGGAAATCGACGGTGTCCTTGTCGATGTCCTCGGTCAGCGTGTGCGCCACCTTGGCGCGCCGCGCTTCGGTGTAGCGCATCGCCGCCGGCGGATCGCCGTCGACAGAGCCGAAGTTCCCCTGCCCGTCGATCAGCGGCAGGCGCATGGAGAAATCCTGCGCCATGCGCACCAGCGCGTCGTAGATCGAAGCGTCGCCGTGCGGATGGTACTTGCCCATCACGTCGCCGACGATCAGCGCCGACTTGCGATAAGGCTTGTTCCAGTCGCGCCCGTTCTCATGCATCGAGAAAAGAATGCGCCGATGCACCGGCTTCAACCCGTCGCGCACATCCGGCAGCGCGCGGGAGACGATCACGCTCATCGCGTAATCGAGATAACTCCGCCGCATCTCGTCGGAGATCGAGATCGGATCAAAATCGGGCGTATCGCCCGCCGGATTATCGGAGCCCGGCGGCGGTGTTTCGTTGGCCAAAATCAACCTTGGGAATCAGGGGAATTTGCTTAGGAGAATATGGGGATTGGGCGACGTAGATGCAAGGAAAAGCACAATACGCCGGCCGAGTGAATCGTTAGGTCGGCCAAAGCTGCCGCCTGCTTTCTATGGTCATTGGATCTGTTACGAGGCCGGCCCGACGCATGCTCCTTTGGCTGCTATGAAAAATGATCTTGGCACATGATGAACTCAGAATTCGCGCGCCAGTAAGTGGTTGATCCATCCTAAATCCGACGAGTCTCCCGTTAGTCCACATTGAGACGCAATTCGTTCGATCGCGGCTGGAAGTATCAAAGGCCGAATGGGCACTTCGCCGCGAGCATATTTGTTCGCGGCTTCGGCAAACGCTTCTGAGAGAAGTAGCGTGCGAAAGTTCAACAGCCGAGCGGCATCGTACACGGAACGTTGCTTGCTCAGCGCCATTTCCATTGCCTCGAGCTGTTGCTCGCAGAGCATCAGCGCCGCAGCGAGGTGTGCTGACATGCCAGCCGCATCCCGCAGGTGAATTCGAAGGAAGTGCCGCTCGTTTTCAAATGTATTCGACTGCCCGGCCAACCGCTCCGCCTTGGCAAGCTTACCAGCGACGCCAATCAACATAAGCATCAACGCATTTGCGACCGCGTTATTGCGCAGTCGCGCATCCTCCTCGCGCTGTTTCTGACCCGCGCTAATCTGCTCGCGCATGACGGCGAGCTGTTGCTCAATTCCTCGCCACGCCACTACCGTTCCAACAACGGCGGCCACTACCGCCGCTGTCCCCGCAACGAGTGTCTGATAGTCATAAATCCAGTTTGCCGGCTTGGCCCAAACATGGTCTCCCGCAACCTCGTAGACCCATCCGCCAACTGCGTAGCCAGCGATAACGGCAACGATGGAGAATGCTGCGCGGTCGAGCGCCTTGTTCACGAGCTATTCGAATTCGATTCGCGTCGAGCTGCCCGTCGTTTGGCTGCGGCTGCCAGTTTAGCTGGCTCTGTGTAAAGACGCTCGAGCAACGCTACTGTGAAATCAAGAAGGTCCCTCGCGTCTGCCTCCGTGAGGAATTCAGCATGAGCGGCGTCGTTTCCGTCTTGATGAATGCAAGACGCCAGCTCGCGAAGATCTTCAGGCAGCGATTTGTTCTCGAAGAGCCAAGGGAGGCGACTTCCAAGGTCTCGGCGGACCTTGCGATTCAGCCCGGGCTGATCGCTCTCTCCTTCAGACCGCTCCTTGGGCAGAAGCTCTCTGGTAGCGAGATCCACGCATTTTCGGAACATCGCGCTGGCGGCGTTCCAGCATCCTACGGCCACGCAAGTCCCGCCTTCGTTAAACACCCCCGCAATGGGGGCTGGAACATGCTCTGGCGCTTCGATGGACTGGTTGTCCTTGGTGCTGAGAAATCCGCGTAGATGAAAGTGATTATTTAGCGAGTCCTGGAAGATCAACGGACCGTGAGTCTGAAGCACATTTATGTCTGCGTACTGGCTTTGCTCTGCAATCAGCACCGTGGCCTTCCCGCAGTTTCTGCAGATGGCAAAGAGTTCATAGCTTCGTACCCAACCGTGCGCGAATTCGACGGGCCGCAGATTCGCAGCAGTAACCCGGAAGGTGATGCTAAGACTTCCGCACCGCGGGCAGTCAGAGACGATTTCGGCGGACATGATTTTTCTTACTGCAATGTTGCCCACTTGTCGGTTGTATCACTTACTCGTGTGTGAGTGTGATAGCGGCGGGTATATAGGGGAAAAAATACTTATCCCCGCCCCCTCCACCCGCCCCATATTCCCCAACAGCGTCACCCGCCCGAGGGTCGTGACCGGTACCGTCCGGCTCGCGGGGTGGCGCTGTGGCGCCCGCTGTCCCTGACCTAACGGAGCAGGAGCATCGGGAGGCACCCCAGCCCGCCGGCCGGCACTAGGACCGGTCGCCGATGATGCCGAGAGGCGCGGCCTCCCGGTGCGTGGGACGAGCTGCCGTCAGTAAGGTCCGCGCTCGGCGGTGACGAGCGGAGTGGCCCCAGGCGCGGCAGTGGCAAGGGACGTGCCCGCAAGAAAATGCGGGCCGCCTGCCCACGATCCGGGTGCGGAGGGGAAAGCCCAAAGCCGCCACGGCGGGCGCTCGGCGAGCGCCACCA
>DASZWQ010000019.1 GCA_035546535.1 Pirellulales bacterium
AGCCCGCTGATCTACGGCGATGGCAGGCAGTCGCGCGACTTTACGTTCGTGGGCAACGTCGTCCACGGCAACCTGCTGGCGGCCGATGCGCCCGGCGTAAGTGGCCGGGTCTTCAACGTCGCCAACGGCCGCTCGACGAACTTGCTGAGGCTCATCGAGCTGTTGAACGAGTACCTGGGCACGAAAGTCGCTCCGGTCTTCAAGCCGCCCCGCGTCGGCGACGTGCGCGAAAGCCTGGCCGACATCAGCGAAGCTCGGCAGGCGCTCGGCTATGAACCGCAGGTCGAATTCGAAGAAGGCCTGCGCCGCACGATTGCCTATTACCGCGAGACGGCCGGCTGAACCTTGGCGATTTTTAGGCGGCGTTCAACGGAATCACGTAATACGTTTTGCCGTTGAACTCGCGCGGTTGCCAGTCTCGCGGTACTGGTTTGACGTCCCGCCGAACATCGTCCGGTTCAACCACCGAGAATTGCGCTGAAACTGGGGCGAAATGCGCCCTGTTGTTCGGCGCAAAGTCACCCGTCATCCATGTCAGCACCGCCGAGGCGCCGACGACCGCGCCCAAGGCAAATGCCCATAGAGCAAAGCGAAATCGCATGCGAAACCTCCCGCTGCAAGGTTTTTTTCAACTCGCCCCTGATTATATGCGGGCGATCTATTAGCGGTTGCCATGCCTGCCATGCGTTTTCGGGCGCAGCCGCTCTGGGCATGCCGTGGCCCAAAAGCGAGCCTGGTGGCTCGGCCGCTTAACGCTACTCAGCCTTTGCGGCCTTTGGCTTTTTGGGCTTGGCCACGGCCTTGGGCTTCGTAGCCTTCGCCGGTTTGGCCGTACCCGCCGCCTTGCGGGCCGCTGCGCGCTCGATCCCGATTTCGTTCCGCCGCCGCCGCCGACGACGCTCACGGGCCGCAACGCCTCCCCGATTCGCTCCCATCGTTCCATCCTTTATTGTTGATGAATGTTAAGCTCTTGGACTCTGCTTCCTCCCGCACCGAAAGGACGTCCTATCTTAGCCGATTGCGTGCCGGGCGAAATGCCAGCCCAGCCGCTGAATGCCGAGACGCGCCCAAGATTCTCTCCCGCGCCGCGAAGGACCGAACGAGTGCGCTTGATCGCCGGCAAACGGCCGAGCAAGCCTTTCGAATCCTGCAACCGCCCTGCCGGACGGCAGGTATAATGACCGCGGGCTGGAAATCCACGTCTGAGTCCGGCGTCTGCCGGGCGCATTGCCGCGACGAGCATCTCATGGCGGACCCTAAGACCTTCCAAGTCAAACAGCTTGGCCCCGTTACGCTGATCCACCCGCGCGAACAGGAAATCGTCGGCCGCAACGTGATCAACGACCTGGCCGACGAGCTGGTCGAATTCGCCCAGAAGCAGAAGCCGACCAGCGTCGTCGTTTCGCTCGCGGGGGTGAGCCGGTATTCTTCGGAAGCGATCGGCGGGCTGATCCGGCTCGAGCGGCGCATCCGTTCCTTGGGCGGGCGCGTGAAGCTGTGCATGAACGATGAACTGCGCGAGCTGTTCCGCGTCACTCGGCTCGATGGCACGTTGTTCGAAATCTTCGAGTCCGAGTCGGACGCCGTAGCATCGTTCTTCGAAAAAAAATAAGACTCGTTCAACAAGTCGATGAAAGAGAAAAGTGAAGTCCTGCTCGGCAAACTGACCCGGCGCGAATTCCGCGAGCGGATGAAGTCTGGCCAGTTGCAGGCGTGCATCATTCCCGTGGCCGCGGTCGAGCAACATCTCGAACACCTGGCCATGGAGCACGATTGGCGCAGCGCCAGCCACGCGGCCACGGCAGTTGCCCAGCGGCTGAGCCCGCGCGTCCTGGTGGCTCAAGGCTTGATGGCGGGCATCAGCGAGCATCACATGAAGCACGCCGGCACGCTCAGCCTGCGCCCCGGAACGTTTCTGGCCGTGGTGAACGACATGATCGAGAGTATGTCGCGGGCCGGCTTCCGCCACATCCTGGTGCTCAACGGCCACGGTGGCAACGTCGCGCCGTGCCGCGGGATTTGGGACCAGTTTCAACGCATCGTGCCGGCAAACCTGCATTTTCTGTCGTACTGGGACGTGCTCACGGCCGACGACGCCCGTGAGCTATTGACGGGCGGTCACCGGCTGCCTGACGACCTGCCGGGGCACGCCCAGGAATTCGAAACCAGCCTGGGCCTCGCCGCGTTCCCGGAAAATGTGCGGCAAGACATGTGGGCCGACCAGGAAGACCCAAAGCCGGCCCTGTCGCGAGCCGAGACGGGTCAAGGATTATGGGACCGGATCATTCCGCGCGTGACCGATTACCTGGCGGACATGATCGAAGGCCGCCGGATCAATCCGACGCCGCCGTATCATCCGTGAAGAAAGAACGCGGCATGCTTTTCGCCTGCGGCGAAAAAGCATGTTCTTGGCGAAAACATGCGATGACTGATTCTCAAGCGTCCGACCTCGCCCGCTACGCCCGGCAAAGCCGCTTCGCCCCGCTCGGCGAAGACGGCCAGCGGCGGTTGTTGGCTTCGCGGGCGCTTGTGTGCGGCTGCGGTGCCCTGGGCTCGGTCATCGCCAACACGCTGGTCCGCGCCGGCGTCGGCCATGTACGGCTCGTGGATCGCGACTTTCTCGAACTCAACAATCTGCAGCGGCAGGTCCTGTTCGACGAGGACGATCTGCGGGCCGATCTGCCCAAGGCCATCGCCGCAGCCAACAAGCTGCGCCGCATCAACTCGCAGGTCGAAATCGAACCGCTGGTCGCCGACGTCGATTATCAAAACATCGAGTCGCTCTGCGCCGGCGTCGATTGCATCGTCGACGGTACCGACAATTTCGAGACACGGTTCCTGATCAACGACGCTTCAGTGAAGCTGGGCATACCATGGGTCTACGGTGGCTGCCTGGGAGCTGAAGGGCAGACGATGACCATCCTCCCCGGCGAGACCCCCTGCTTTCGCTGTGTGATGGCCGAGCCGCCCGACGCCGGCACCGCGCCGACGTGCGACACCGCCGGCATTCTCGCGCCGATCATCGGCGTCATCGCATCGATCGAGGCCAACGAGGCGATCAAGATCCTGGCAGGCCATCGCGAAGCGGTGCAGCGAAATCTATTGGTGGTCGACCTGTGGGAGAACCAGGTCCGGCAGGTGCGCCTCGACAAACTGCGCGAAACGGCCGATTGCCGCACTTGCCGGCACGGAGAATATCCCTGGCTGTCAGGCCGTCGCGGCAGCCACACCGCGGTCCTGTGCGGACGAAACGCCGTGCAGCTCACGCCCCCCACGCGGCAGCAGCTTTCCCTCGCCACGCTCGCCGGAAAGCTGGCCGCGGTCGGCCGGGTAACGCAAAATGCCTTCTTGCTGCGGCTGGCGGTCGACGACTATGTTTTGACGGTCTTCCCCGATGGCCGCACCATCGTCGGGGGCACGGACGATATCGCCACAGCGCGCACGGTCCACGCGAAGTACATTGGCGCGTGACGCCCTGGCGCCGTCGCGCATGCCCTGAGCCTTTCCGATTCGCACAACCTCAATCCCGTTTGAAAGCACACACGCTCATGCGTCGTTCATTTGTCCTTGTCGTGGTCCTCTCGCTTTCAGCACTTGGCTCGATCGTCGGTTGCGGCGCGAAGAGCGAACCGCGCGCGAAAGACGGTAAGCCGGTCGTGGCGTTCGTCACGAACAACCCGTACGAGTTCTGGACCATCGCCCGCCGTGGCACCGAGAAGGCCGCGAAGGAATTCGACGTGACGGTCGATTTCCAGATGCCGCCGCGCGGCACAGCCGCCGAACAGCGCTCGATCATCGAGGACCTGCTGGCCAAGGGCATCGAGGGCATCGCCATCAGCCCGAACGATTCGGCGAATCAGGCACGGTTCTTGAAGGACGTGGCGGCGCGCGTGCCGCTAGTCACCCAGGATAGCGACCTGCCCGAGGGGAGCGGCCGGCTGTGCTATATCGGCACCGAGAACTATGAGGCAGGCAAAGGCGCAGGCAAGCTGGTGCGCGAGGCCATGCCCGAGGGGGGCAAGATCGTGATCTACGTCGGCAAGATGGACGCACAAAACGCCATCGAGCGCCGGCAAGGAGTCCTCGACGAGCTGGCTGGCACGAAGGGGGCCGAGGGACCTGAGCTAGGCAAGTACACGCTGCTGGACACGATGACCGACGACGCCAAGCAAGATAAATGCAAAGCCAACGTCGAAGACACCCTGGTCAAATACGGCAGCGAGCCGAACAAACTGTGCCTGGTCGGGCTGTGGGCCTATAACCCGCCTGCCATGCTGGCGGCGGTGAAGGGGGCGAGCCTTGCCGGCGCCGTGCGTATCGTCGGATTCGACGAAAACGAGGAAACGCTGCAAGGCGTGCAGGACGGCGACATCTACGGCACGATCGTGCAGCAGCCATTCGAGTTCGGCTACCACGCCGTGCGCATCCTGGGGGCAGTGGCCCGCGGCGACAAAAGCGTGATCCCCGAGAACGGCATCCTCTACATCCCGCACCGCGAGATCAAACGCGACAACGTCGGCCCGTTCTGGGATGAGTTGAAGAAGCTCAAGGCCGGCTAACCGACAGATGGAATCAACGCATGCCGCGCATGCCGTGTGCCATGCTTTTCGCCGCAGGCGATAAGCATGCTAGAGCGGTTTGTCGCGGGGCGAGGTACTACGCCGTCACCTTCACCGTCGTATTCGACGTTACGACGTATCCATCGGCGCCGACTCGTAAATGGAAGCTGATGCCGCGGTTGCCGGTCATCGGCTTAGCGACGATGCTGGTGAAGGTGATGTTCTGAGCCACGGCCAGGACCCCGGCCTGCGTGGCATTCGCGTTGAACTTGACGGTCACGGTCCTGCCGGCCGTGAAGCTGCCGATCACGATGCCGTTGTAAATGAGCGTGCTGCCCGAAACGACGAGCCCCCCCGCGGACTGTATGTTGAGCCGGTCGTTGATGTACGGCGACGTGTCGGCCACCGTGAGCAGCGAATTGGCAAACGCGCCCTGCCCAAGTGTCGCCGCGGGCGCCACGACGATCGGGGCGCCGCCTAAATGGTAATTCGTGGCCGGGCTACCCACGGCCAGCGGCGGCGGGCCCATCAGCTCCGCGGTCTGCGTCATGGTGCTCACGTACCCCAGCGAGCCGGATTTGAGCGCAAAGGTGACGGGCCGGTTGGCAATCATCGG
>DASZWQ010000020.1 GCA_035546535.1 Pirellulales bacterium
CGCCGGCTTGCCGGTGCCGCGGTGGGCTCTGCTGACGCCCGAGCTGAGACTTGACCCCGCCGAATGGGGGGAATTCGTGGTCGTGAAGCCGACCGACATCCCGAGCTCTTCACACGGCGAGGGCATTCAGTTGATGCGCACGGCCCGCGTGCGCTATCGCGCGCCCGAGGAATATCCCAGCCGTCATCCCGGGCGGTACGGACCGATGCTGGTGCAGCGCTTCATCGATACAGGCCGCTACATCAGTGCGCATCGCGTGCTGACGCTGTTCGGGGAGCCGCTCTACGCCATCACTGACCTCAGCGAGCAGCTCCGTCCGTCTCTTCGCGCGCCTGACGACGATATCGAGCGGGCTCAGATCGCCAGCCAGGCGATCAAAGCCCAGCAGAAGGTCTTCGTGAACGACGCGGACGTGCTTGCGCTCGCACGGCGCGCCGACGCGGCAGTTCCCGACGTGCCCGTAAAGGGGATCGACATCCTGCGCGAAGCAGCCACCGGAGCGCTCTATGTTCTCGAGCTCAACTGTGGTGGCAACACATGGCATTTCTCATCGCACCAGCAGGCGGCGGCGCGTGTCGAAAACGGCGCCGAATTCGAGCGCGCGCGCTATCGCCAATTTGACGCCATGCGAACTGCCGCCCGCATACTCGTGGCGCGGACGCTGAGCGAGGCCGAATAGTCCGCTACGAAGCCGATTTCAGCGCGGCAAGCGCGTCGGCAAGTCCCTTTACGCTGAACGGAAAGACGACGGCCTTCGAGTTGATCGGCAGCACGGTCGCGTTCGCCTTGGTCGCCTTGGACAGGCTATCGACGAAATCCTGTGCCAGATTGGCCTGCACCTGACAGCCGGTCGGCGTGCAATACTGATAGGGCAGGTTGATCGGCTTTGGCCCGCCGATATCAATAACGATGCCGGCATTGACCATAACGCCGGTGCGGGTCTGCCACTCGGCGATCAAGCCCTGATCAGTGCTGACAATGCGCCACAGGATATAGGGCGCCTTGGACTGCGGGTCGGAAAGCACCTGCGAGATAGCGCAACTAGGCTTCGGGTCGGTCTCCTTGGCCTTCAGGCATGTGTATGTCCAATCGTCGTATTTCGTCTGCTTCGTGACGATTGGTTGAGCCGGCTGAGCCGGGGCGGTCGCCGCCGTTCCCGCAGCGGCCGCGCCGCCCGTACCGGAGCTCCCGGCAGTCGCAGGTCGCGGCGTAGGCGTGGGGACGGGCGCCGTCGCTGCACCGGAGGTCGGCTGAGCGGTCGAGATCGCCCCGCTGAAGAACAGGAAGCCCAGACCGCCGGCAATCACCAGCAGCAGCACGATGACTCCGACCAGCACGCGGACCATTCCGCTGCCACCCTGCCGACGGCGACTACTGCCGCTCTGGCGCAGGTCATCGTCGCTCAGTGTGGGTTCCCAGTTGCTCACGATATTGATCTCACGGTTGCCGCGCTGGCGACACTAGACCAGCCGCGCGAAGAGGTCAGCAAGTTCGAAGCCCAAACTGAAAAAAAGGGCCGGTCTTTGCGACCGGCCCGCTTGTTCGTGGGTTGAGCCAGGTGCGTCAGAAGGCCTTGCGGGCGCCCACCTTGGCCTCGACGCTGCTCATATCGGACCCGAACTTGCCGCCGACCGATACGAAGCCGGAGGCCGTCCTGTCCGCGTTGTAGACGGTAGCGCGACCGACCACCTCGCCAAACACGCCGGAGATCGAGTCGGACAGCGTTACGTCGTCCGCGGGATTGCCGTCGCTGATGACTACCTGGTTGGGGCCGCCGAACTCATCCCAAACTCGGCCCGTCAGATCGAGCTGGGTCTGCGTTCCGCCAGCCGTGCCCAAGGTCGTGCCCACCCGGACGCCGGCACCTGCACGTATACTCTGGCCGTCCTGGTAGCTGACCGACACGCCTCCGGAGCTGGTATCGCCGAGAGAGGTGTTGGCATAGACGAACGAGGCAATCGGCTCGAGGAACGAGGCGCCGTTCTGCATCCGGTAGCCGGTGTTCGCCAGGACAGCCACCGTTGTCGCGTTTGTATCGACGCTCACCGAGGTCGACGAGTACGTCACGCCAAGGAAGTCGGCCTTGACCTCGCCGTCGATGTACCAGCCGTCCTTGACGAGGGCGGCGTAGCCACCGACGGTGCCGCCGGTGCCCTTCGACGAACCACCGTAGGTGTCGAACGCCGTGTTCGTCGACAGGTAGCCGCCGTAAAGGCCGAGACGGACACCATCGCCGCCATCCGCGTTCGGACGCAACTCGACGCCTGCCTGCAGGGCGTACGTGGTCGTATTCGCGTTGGTGTCGAGATCGAGCGCCGGGCCGGTAACCGTGGTGTCACGATTATCCCAGCTGCCGACTGCGCGGCCCCACAACACGCTGCTGGTATGCACACCGGTCGTGGTCGTTGCCAGCGGCTGGCTGAGATCCGCGCCACCGCCGCCCTGGTCCGTTCCCTGGGGCGTATCGGGGAACGAATTGCCGTAGACGTGGTCGTCGACGACACCGGCGGTGTCAATCGAGGCAGACTGTATGCTGTGCATCAGGACCGGTTGGTTTCCGGAGTCCGGCGACCAGGTCGATTCCAGTGAGTACTCATCGTCAAGCACGCCAGACTCTGTCTGGGCGATGCCCCACATCAGCAGGCCGTCCTTCACGAAGCCGGCGCCACCGACATTAATGTAGTCAGTGGACTGGCTGGCGACGAAGAAGGGATCGCCCGACATGCACCACCGGTCATCGCAGCTGGTAGTCTCGCTGTTGTCGGTGACCAGCAGCATCGTCTTTCCGATGCCCGCCTCTGAAGGTTCGGTGTTCAGCTTGTTGATGATGACGCCGGTCGAGCCAGACACAAGTCCAGCGCCATCGCCCTCGACGTGAAGCTGATCGGTGCCTTCCGAGTTTGGCAGGTTCCAGTCAGCAAAGTTGGTATCGACCGCCAGATAGCTGAAGCCGCTCTCACTGGTTGAACCTTGGAAGTTGCCAATGATGGTGGTGACGTCTCCGGCCTCGCCATCAATCATGCTGAGTACGCCAGTGCCGCCGACCGGCTCGTCGTTGTAGAACGTGTCGGTCGTGAACGACGTGTAGTCAAAGCCCTCGCCGAAGGCCGTCTGAATGAGCCCGTCGTTATGTATTGAATCGGCACCTTCGCCGGAGACGATGTTGTCACCCAACGTGAACCAGTTCCCTGTATTGTTGAACTGGTTGCCGACTACGTAGTCACCTTCGCTGTTCTGATTAACACCGGCCAAATCTACCGTGCCGAAGATTACCGCGCCGCTCTCAGTGGCATAGCTGTTGTTAATCGTCGTGGCCCCGTTGCGGCCGACGACGGCAACATCGGCGGCCGCGTCGTTGTACCGCGAGAGGTTGTCGATGCTGCCGCTGCCGGAACCCGGCCCGCCAACAAACATCGCGATATTGTTGACGTCGTCATAGATCGGCTGCAAGTCGCCGGGGCTCTGGCCGAGCATGAGCGGGAAGTTGAAGCCTGGCAGATCGGCCCCAGACTCGTTGAACGTGTCGTAGACCATCGACCCCAGCCCGGTGATGATGCCGTGGTTGGTGACGGTGGCGCCGCCATCGAAGCCTTCTGAGGTACTGAGGTAGATGACCGGGTGATCAGCCGAGCCGACGCCGGCAATCAGGCCACCGTGCGTCACCCCCTCATCGTAGGAGTCAATCCACGAGTAGCCATTCGTGATATCCGCACTTTCGGCGCCAATAGCGAGATTGTCGCTCGCGAGCCCAATCTCGATCGCCGAGCCGGCCTCACCACCGAGGATATAGCCACCGCTGTCGTGACCGTTCGCGATATGAACGCTGTCGTCGACACCCTGGATGCCGATGCCATCGCCGTAGAAACCGGCAATGATACCAGCCGAGTTGTTGATCGTAACGTCACCTTCGGAGGCGCCGTCCAGGAGAAAAGCCGAGTTGTGGCTGTAGGTGATCCCGCGGCTATTGTTGAAATCGACGCCGCCGTCGATGTTGGCCAGATCGATGCCAACGCCGCTCCCGAGAATCAGCGAGTAGTCGTCGATATTGCCTGGGTCGGTATGCCAGTCGGTATTGTCAATCTCAATGCCGTCGCCAACGTTCGAGAACTTGACACCTTCGCTGGCGTTGCCGATTCCAACGATCACGCCGCGCGAGTTGTCGATCGAAACGTGGCCGTCGATGCTGTCGCCTTCCGCGCCGACATGACCGCCCCAGATGCCGGTGCTGAAGCCGGTGAGGCCGGCGCCGGGGGCAGGGTTGGCTGTCTCGGCCAGCCAACTCGAAAGCAGCGAGCCGCTCTCGTTTGCATCCACTGAGGGATCGAACCCGGTCAGGCCTATGCTGCCCCAGTTCATGGTCAGCGAGTTATCGATCGTGACATCGCCTTCGGTAGCGGTGACCGAGACGCCGGCCCCGCTCTCGCCGACGATCAAGCCACCGGCGTGCTGCCCGTGGTGCCAGTATCCGCTGTTGTCGATGTAGACGTCGTTGCTCTCGCTGCCGGTGCCGTGAACGTTGTCGACGGTCACGCCGTTGACGAGGCCCGCGATGACGCCACTGTGCGTGTTGTCGACATCCACAGCATCGTCTCCGGCGGAGTCCAGACCGGTCACGTTGGAAATCGCGACGCCGGACTCCTCAAGACCGAAGATGCCGCCCTTCTGGTTATTGACATAGACGCCGCCGCCAATGCCATCCGGATCGTTGGCGCCGATTTGCACGCCGAACTGATCGCCCAGGATAAGACCGCCGTCCCCGTGCCGCCAGGCGTTCTGATTGTTAACGAAAACGTCTCCGCCCACCTCGGAGAGAGCAACGCCGTCGCCGTCGCCGCCGAAGATAAGACCGGCTTCGTTGTTGACCTTGGCGTCTCCGACGATGTTGTGACCATAGACGCCCGTGTCGCCAAAGATGCCGCTGCCAACAATCCCGTTGTTTCCGGGGCCGCCCGCGAAATCATAGAGCAGGCCACTTTCGGTGCCGCTATCGTAGATGTTCGCGTCGACGCCGTTGAGGTTGGTCGTCGACCCCCAGGTCAGCTGATTGTTGATGATGAGGTCACCGCCGATGCCGGTCGCCGAAATACCATCGTCGTTGAGGCCAACGATCAGACCGCCGCCGTGGTCACCCTCGCTCCACGACCAGGTTGCGTAGTTGTCAATGACGACATCCTTGCCCGCGCCGGACGAGCCGACGTTCGAGATGGCCAAGCCCGTCCCGTCACCGGCAAGGATGCCGCTCTCGGTGTTCAGGACGTGAACCGCATCCTGGCCCGTATGTCCGGTGCCGGTGATGTTGTTGATGTACGCGCCATCCATCCCAGCGGTAATGCCCGCAGTGAGACCAGCCCTGTTATCAAAGATGAGCTGATCGAGATTCTGCGCGTTGACGCCTGCGGTACCCTGGCTGCCAATGATCGAATGGTAGCTGTGGTTGGTAATCGTGCCGACGTCGCCGTACTGGATCGAAACGCCATCGCCCAGCGAGCCGCCGATGTGGCCATAGTTGGTCACCGATATATCGGCGCCGGCTTCGTTCCCACCCCAGGCGTACACGCCGGTGGTGCCGGTGATCGTGCCGCTCTCGGTCTTGCTGCCGTTGTTAACGATAATATCGCCCTTGGCAGAAATATTCACACCAGTGCCAGGCGTTGTCGGGTCCGGCGTGCCAGTGTTCTTCGTCCCCGTGACGGTCCCGTAGTTGTTAACGGTGACAGCACCGCTGACACGGTAATCCACGCCAACGTTCGGGGAAATCGTACCCACGCCGATGCCGTGGTCGGCGTTCGAGACGTGAATGCCTTCGCCCGAGTTGCTGGAGGTCGGTTGGTCACCGTGACCAATTATCGTGCCATAGTTGGTGATCGTGACCTGTTTGCTGATTTCCGAAGCGATAAACAGGCCATCATCGGCACCTTGTATTGTAGAACCGGTCTCACTGACCGAACCCAACGTAATATTTAGCGTGCCGATGTCATGCATATCCCGCTGACCGGACGTCGGCTGCGCCGGAGCAGTAGGGGCGGCCCCGTTGCCGATATGCAGGCCATCGCCTGTCGCCGTCGTCGGCGAATTGTCATACGCCGTTGCGCCGCCGTAGATCTTCCCGTTGATATCAAACGTTACCGTCGAGTTCGGACCACTAACGGAATTGTAGTAACGCAAACCATCGCCCGTATCCGAAGTGATGGTGGATGCGGCACTCATGTTGATGTCCGGCACCGACGAGGAGCCGTTACTGTTGTTGATTGTGACGGCATTTCCGGAAGCAGTGTGCTCCGTGTAAATGCCGCTCGGCGGCCCTTCCTCTCCAAGGTTAATCAGGAAGTTGCCGGTCGGCGTGATAGTGTCGGCGGTGGTCGTGCTGCCCGTGCAGTTGAAGATGTTTGAGCCGGAGTAGGTCTCGGGGCACGCTGCCTGGGCGGCATTTGGCATTGCCAGCGTCGCGCCGAGGACCATCAGTGCGCCGCCCGCGAACGACGACCCTAGCAATAGCCCCTTGCGGGTTCTGGGCGGCGCGAGGAGGAGATTCCTGGGTGCGTTACGACGAGCCGCGCGGCTGCTGCCGCGGACATTCCGGATAGCCATGATATTTCCCCTCGTAGGCGGTCCGCCGACCACCCGTGGTATGCCGCATTACAGGCACGGTTCCGCCGCAAAGCTGCCCGTGCCTTGGCGGCAATGTGCCTCAGCGGCTGAACCGTCCGCAAGACCACAAGGCCCCGATTTCCCTTTGTTTCGGCCAATTGGGGGGTGGCTTATCCACAGCGAAGATGCACTTAAAATTCAATGCGTTGGACAACCACACGGCGAATTCGACCGCCGCTCTATCGGACGGATTTTGGCGCGAGTGGCGTTTCTGCCACATGCTGCGGATGGCTTGCTTCGGTGAATCGCGGTTGAGTTGGCTG
>DASZWQ010000021.1 GCA_035546535.1 Pirellulales bacterium
GGCCGCGGCAACACCGCACGCAATAGCATGGCGTCGACGAAGGCGTTCAAGTGGTTGCTGACAAACAGCACGCCGCCCTCGCGAGGTAAATTCTCCGGACCCATTACATCGATGCGGCGGAAGAACACGGCCAGGGCCAGGCGGGCCCACCAGCTCAGCAAGCGGTACATCATCGCCGTGTCTCCCAGCGGCGATAGATCCAAGCACCGACCGTGGGCGTGCCGAATGCCAGCAGCGTTCCGACCATGAGGTCGATCACGTAGTGATAGCGCAAGACGATCGTGGCGCCGTAAATCGCCAGCACGATGGGAACGTACATCAGGCTGCGCAGCCGATCGCGGCTCCAATCCGAATAGCACAAAAAGACGCTGCAACCAACGTGCAAGCTGGGGAAGACGCCGAACAGCCCTCCCGACGACGCGACCGAATCACGCACCAGTTTCAGAAAGTGGCCCCCTTCGAGTTCGACGTGACGATGTTCAATGGGAAACGCGACCGGACCAAACGCGGGCACGAACAGGTAACCCAAGTAACTCAGCGTGTACAACAACGTCCAGGCCGTAAGGAACTGCTCGCGATTGGCGCCGGCGCGGGCCTCGAGGTTGAAGAATAGCGCCAGGTGAATGTACGGAATGAACCAGGCGTAGGCCAAGGCGAACGCCTCGATCCGTCCAGGCGTGAGGAACCTCTGAATCTCGAAACTTGGGTCAAAGCCAAAGATCGCGATATCAATGCGCGACAGAACCGGATCGAAGGTATCCGTTCCAACGGCCTCGACACTCAAGCGGCCCAACGTCGAATAGAGTGTAAAAATCCAGGCGACCATCGCCCACGGCCGAATGCGCGACCACCACGTGGCATGTCGCCGACCCGCGTCCACAGCAACGACGCACGACATGACGAGCGCGAATACGAAGTGCAGCCCGCCCAACCGCTGTGCGGCCGGGAAATCGCTGACGAGCCCCTTAAGCGAGGCCGTCCAAAGAATGCCGACCAGCATCAAATCCGCCGGATGCGGCACTGCCCACTTGCGCTCTGTTGTCATTCAGAAGGCCCGAACGCGCGAAATGCGTATCAACGACAAGAGCAACCAGAGCGGAAGCCGTGCCTGCCGTCAAGAGCGGAGAACAATCCGTGGCGCGCAAGTGTCAGTACACGCGCGGATTCGCGCTGCGGCAACAACCGTGATTAAGGGCTCACTCGCCGTACGCGATTGTTGTCGCTGTCGCCGATATAGATTGCACCATCGGCCGCGATGCAGACGCCGTGCAAGTTGTTCAGGTGTGCCTGCGTTGCGGGTCCGCCGTCACCGCTAAAGCCTGGCTCGCGCGGAATGCCCGCCACGATCGAGATGGTTCCGCGAGTCGGATCGATCTTGCGCAATACGTGATTGCTGCTATCGACCACGTAAACCATCCCGTCTGGACCGACGGCGATTCCCTTTGGGCTGTTGAACCGCGCCTGTTTCGCCGGACCCTCGCCGACAGCAAATCCGGCCTCGCCGGTACCCGCGACGTGGTGCAGGCAGCCCGCTTTGAGGTCCAGCTTCCACACGGCGTGCCCCTCGCGCAAGGCAATCCACATGACGTCACCGGCCACGAACAGCGCGCGTGGGCCAAGGATCGGCGATGTCTTGGCCGTGGCGCCGTCCTTGGGCAGTTGCTTCTCGCCCGTTCCGGCAATCGTTTCGATCATGCCCGAGCGAGCGTCGACGCGGCGAATGCGATGGTTGCCGATGTCGGCGATGTACAAGTTACCGGCGACGTCGAAAGCCAGGCTATGCGGTTGCTTGAGTCTGGCCTGCGTCGCGGGACCGCCGTCGCCGCTGAAACCTGCTTCTCCGCCGATTCCGGCGAACGTGGAAATGATGCCGGTACTCCGCTCGACGCGGCGGATGACATGATTCTTCATGTCGGTCCAATACAGATTGCCGTCGCGATCGAAACGCAGCTCGTGAGGCTCGGACAATTTCGCCGCCGTCGCAGGGCCGCCGTCGCCGGCGAAGCCTTCGACGCCCGTGCCGGCGTAGGTCGACACTTCGTTCGTCTGTGGGTCCCAGCGGCGGATGCGGTGCAGACCACGTTCGCACAGATACAAAGCGCGGTCGGGCCCCCACTCCAGGCCAAACGGTTGATTGATGTTCGCCGCTGGCGCCGGCGCCGTGGGACCATTGTCATTCGGGGAGCCACTGCCGGCGATCGTCTCGATCACGCCCGCCTTCTCGGCGGCCGTTAGTTCAGTTGCGGAGATATTCGCTATGGCGCCTCCGACAACGAGCCCAAAGATTAATGACCTGGCATTCATTCCAGCGCATCCAGCAGCGTTTTGATTTCCTGCTCGGACATATGGCGGGCGGTTGAGCGCAGCATCTTCGCAAAATGCTCGCGCCCCTCAGGCGAGCTGGGATGGCCGATATTGCCATTTGGTCCTGTGCTGGTGATCAACCGCTTACCGTCGGCATCGAGGATCACCATCCACGGAATTCCACCGGGCTCGTTGCGCAGCCGCTTGACCACGGTCTCGCCGTTGCGAAAGCGGCTATCGAGTTTGACGTAGACATAATCCTTGGCAATCGTGGCGCGATGATCGTCAAGGTACCGGGACAAGATCACGCACCAGCCGCAATAAGCGCCACTGTGCTGCACCAGCACGCGTTTGTTTTCGCGGCCAGCCTGTCCGAGCGCCTGGGCGAGCACTTCCTCCGCGTCGGGCATGGGTGGAGCGTGCTCGTTGAGGAACGATTTCAGCCGGCCGCGATCGAGCTGGCCCTCGGATTCGATCGCGCGGCAAGATAGCTGCGCGACGAGCTTGCCGTCGTCCCCGATCACGGCCAACGTCACGTCCCCCGGTTCAGGGAGTGCAAAGCCGATTCGGGAGGCGAGCTTCTGCGCCTTGGAACCTTGTTCGCCATCGGCAACATCGGCCGCCACGAGTACATAGTCCGCCAGCGCGCTGCGGATATCGCCGTGCTCGTAATCGTAATACATCGTGTAGAACTGCCGGCACAGGTCATCCTCGGGCGCGGCCGACACGACCAGCACGCGCTGGTAACCCAATCGCGCATCGCGCAAAGCATCGTGCAGTTGCTTGAGATGCGGCCGCTTAATAGCGAACTCCTTGGCGATCCGCTCATTGATCGTGGGCGGCAGACCTGGCAGCTTGAGCGCGACGTCGTCGATCGCCACGATGCCGGCATTTGGCGCGTTCACGTTGCCGACGTTATGCCACCGGCGAGGGCCGCCCTTTACACCGAAGTCGTCCCCCACATACAGCACATACTCCTGCCCAGGCACCAATCCAGCGAGCGCGAACGCGCCCCCCTCGCCGGTGGTAACTTGGCCGCCGAAATTCCAGTTCGAGGTTCCGTCGCTGTACTTAACGTACACGCCATATTCCAGCCACTTGTCGGCCAGCGGTTCGCGTGTCTTGTCGTCGATCAGTCGTCCCCGAACGGTAGCCAGCGGTCCGATGGGGATATCAACTTGCTTGTCATCTGCCTCGCAGTTCACGATCCCCGCCTGGTGCCCGTCGCTGCTCCTTGCATAGACGATCATCTCCGAGGTAGGGCGTTCGGCGCGGAACGTACCGTTCTTATCGGTCACCGCATTCAGCCGCCGGACGGCGGCCGAATTGATGGACAGTCCCTCGACCGTGGCTTCTGCGACGCCATGCGCAGTGTTGTTCTTGGAGACCACGCGCCCAGCAATTTCGGCGCGATCTGGCTTCGTCCCGCGCAAGTTGATTTCGAATTCGCGCTCCGTAGTGATTTCAAAAGTTGGTCGTTCGCTGTTCGGGGGGCCCATCATGTAGTACGAACCCGGGCCTGCGAAGAACTCAAAGCGGCCGTCGTCGCCCGTTTTGCCGCTGTGCACCAGCATCGGAATGATGGCCTTGTGGTCATCCTTGGGATTCGGCAACTTTTCCGCCGCCGGCAGCTTGTTGTGGTACTCGTCGGAGTCTTTCGTGTACCCGTAATAAAGCTGCACGTAGGTGTTGGCCGCTGGGGAGTTTTCGTCGCCGATCGTCACGCGGCCGTAAATGCGCGTTGTCGTTTGCAGCGTGAAATCGACTCCGTCGCGCGCCGTGCTTCGCAATACGAATCTCTGCGGCGGCGCCGTCCAGTCGCGGCTCACTGGCACCAGCTTGTAGTACTGATCCGGATTGACCATCAGTGTGAAACGCCCGTCAGCATCTGTGCGGGCCGATCCGTGGAACGAATCGGTCTGGTAGCCCGCGCCTGCGATAAGCACTTCGATGTTGGCGGCGGGCCGGCCGTCGGGCAATTTCACGCTGCCGCTTACACGCACCAGCGGTTGCAGCGTGGCCGTTAAGCTGTCTTCGCCCGACTGCGGGTCCCACACTGTTCTGTCGGCCGCCACATAGCCATCTCGCCGTACCCAAACGACGACCTTGCCCTTGTTATCTGCGGGCAGAATCGAGAGCGTGGCCACGCCTTGGCTATCGGTCATGGCACGAAACTCGTCGAGCCCCGTATTGAGAATGTCTCCCTTCTTGGGCTTCTCGAAATACCAGGCATTGACGTCCACTCCGACCATCGGCTGCTCGTGGTCGTCATGAACGCAAACGGTCACAGTCCGCGTGCCGTTCAGCACGAAATGCAGCGGGTCGCTATGATCGGGCGGTAGCTTATAGGGATCGCTCGCCAGCTCCTTCATGCCGCGATATACGAAATAGTCGAGTCCTATGTCGGCCTTGCCCGCCACGACGTATCGCAATTCTGAGTCGACCGGCACACGCACCATGGCCTTGCCGGCGGCATCGGTTTCGGCTCCCGCAACCTTGTGATAATTCGAAACGGCAGCCACCCAGGCGCCGCTCACCGCAATGCCCTTTGCATCGACGACGGTAAGCGCGATCTCACGTGCAGGACGCAGCACCAGCGATACGACCTCCGGCGGTGCGCTCGTTTGATCGTATGAGAACTGATGCAGGGCCTGGCGGGCTCCGCCATCGTCTGCCGCTTGTAGCGTGAGGCCTGCGATCCGTTTGGCGGGCACCGAGAGCTCAAAGCTTCCATCGGCGCCACTTCGGGCGCGCACCAGGATCTTGTGCGTGCTGACCCACGCCTCGACATCGGCGACCGGCTGGCCGGCCTGGTCGATAACGCGGCCGCGGACCGTTACAACTTCTTCCGGCGGATGGGCAAAACCAGTCTGGACAACCCAGGCCAGAGAAATCCATCCAACCATTAGCACAGCACGAGGATCGATCCTGAGCATCGATTCGCCTCCAAAGAGAGGAACCTTTCGATGCTATTCTAAAGTGACGGAGACCATCGCCACAACGTGTGGCTTGTGCAAGCCACACGATCCGGTTTGTGGTCAAGGCAGGCGGTTTTGCGGAATCCTCCTAGGGCAGCAAAGGGTTGATCGCCAGGGAGGGCGAAATCTCTGGTCCCTCGCGCCCGTGATTCCCCTCCTCCCTGGATGATCAAGGGACGAACTACGCTCGCAACAGGCTGGTCTCTCTCACATCAGCTTGTTCACACGCTTCGTAGCATGCGTCGCTTGATCAACGCCGAAGCCGCTGATTGTTGCCTCGATTGCGCCTAGGAGTCGCGCGATTGGGGGGTCGCGCATCGCGCGATGCGCCGTAAGTAACGGCAATAGTCGTTGCCGCCCACTGCCGAAAGCTCCAGTAGTCGTTCGGCAGTAATCAGCTTCCGGAGATATGCTGCCTCTTCTATGCAGCCGATGCTTCGGCCGAGCTCGTTTTGGATCATCTCGACGAACACGGAGGCCGACATTTGGACCTCGTGCGTGCCAATGTCGAACCAGGCCGATGCGATATCGAGTTGCACGACATGCAGGTTTCCTCGTTCGAGATAAGCGCCGGCAATATCGGAGAATGTGACCTGATCATCGCGCCGCGAACGTAGATCCGCCGTGATCGATCCCACGTGCCGGTCGAATAGGTAGAAGCCTACAATCGCCGCATTTCCGCGCGCCTCCTCAGGATTTGGCGCGACCCTGGTGGGCTGGCCGGTCGGCCCAAACTCGACGATGTCATAGTGCCGAGGATCGATCAACCCCTTCGTGAATATCGTCGCTCCGGCCGGACGCAACACCGCTTGCAGCAGAGCCAATTCGAAGCGGTATCCATACAGCAGTTGGTCAGCCAGGATCACCGCCACATTCTCATCCCGCAAGAATCGCCGGCCGATCGGCAGGATGTTCACCTGATCGATTGCTTTAGCCGCGTATTCGATCCGCATGCCTAGTTTCGAGCCGTCGCCTAGCAACCGCTCCAAACTGCGTATGTCATCGAAGGTGGAGACGATCAGAACTTCGCGAACTCCGGCCAAGATCAGGACCGACAGTGGATAGTAGATCATGGGCTTGTCGTAGATTGGCACCAGCGACTTGCTGATGCCCGCCGTCACGGGATATAGGCGCGTCCCTGCGCTTTGCGCAAGAATGATTCCCTTTTTGAAATGTCCTTGAGGATTCATTTCAAGTCGATCGTCTTCCTGGTCCGTCCGACATCCCTGGGCGCCCATACTTTCGGCTGATAAGCGGACGGTGCCGATGACGCCTTTCATCTACAAGATGGCGGTCTAACCGCAGATTCAAATGCCGAAGCAGTGGCTCCGTGCCCAAACAGAGAGTTGAAACACCGTGTTTCCACAGCGCATCGTTTGTGGCGCAGAGGACCTCTCATCTAAAGAGCGTTTTTTTCAGGAAATTTCGGACGCTCGCACGAGAAGAAGACCGCACTGCAACAAGGCACAAGCGGCAGTGAACGTAAGTTACGTTTCGGGGCGGACGCCCATATCGACGCGCAGAGCCCCGCCATGCACAAGGTTCTTCAGATTTGAGTGTCAGGAATGGTCTTTGTGCGTTTGCGCAGCGCAGAGAAGCCTCTATGACGCACCGCTTGTTGTGTTCCGCCCAATTCGCGGTGAATCACGTGATCCGCGGTTTACGATCTGCTTCGCCCCCGTACGGGCCATTCGGTCACGACATTCGTAGTGGCCGACTCCGCCAATTCGCTCGGCCACGTTCTTGTCATTGCGCCGGTAATCGATGACATCCGCGGAGCGTCTGTTGGCGATGCAAGTGCGTCGCTCGGATCGGCAGTGACCGAGATGCTGGTTACGCCGGTGGATGAGACCGTGGTCGCTTGCGCGGTGCCGGCAATTTCGTCAGCTACGGCAGCCAGCGTTGCAAGCCAATTCGATGAGACTAGAGCGAGGTCTTGCGCGTTGACGATGCCGTCGCCGTTCACGTCGCCGACGGGCCCATTGCTGAGCCAATTCGCAGTGATCAGGGCCAGGTCTTGCGAATTGACAATGCCGTCGCCATTAACGTCCCCAAGCAAAACAGCTTTAGGAACAACGCTAAACGTTTGATTGTTGGTAGGCGTTCCGAGGTATCCGTTGTTGTCGAAAGCCTGGACTTGCCATTGGTAGTTGTGTCCGTTGGTCAGCGGGGTGGTGGGAGTGTAAGTGGTGCCTGCCAGCGACAAGTTGCTGAGGATGGTCTGCCCGTTCGTGGTATCGACCAGC
>DASZWQ010000022.1 GCA_035546535.1 Pirellulales bacterium
TTCCGTTGCTTGACTGACCCTAGTCGCGGGCTAGGATAAGTCGCAGTTGGCCAGGAAATCGCTCGCATTCGCCCCCTATTTCTCGCGAGGAATCGACCATGCGCCGCTCCCTCTTTCGTGCCTTGGCCCTGTGCGTGACGCTCTGTGCCGCGGCGGCCACTGCCGCGGAACCGTTGCCGGTCCAGACCATCGAGCACGACGCACCTTCGGTCGGGCGGAAGATGAAATTCAATCTGGTTCTGCCTGCCGGCTACGACAGCTCGCAGGATCGCTACCCGGTGCTGTATTTGCTGCACGGCTTGACGAGCAATTACACGCTGTGGGCGGCGATGAACGTGCCGCAGTTCGCGGCCAACTACAAGCTAATCGTGGTCATGCCCGACGTCGGAAACTCGTGGTATGTCAACTGGGCCGAGAGCGACGCGAGCCAGAAGAACAATTGGGAAGATTACATCATCAAGGATTTGATCGGCTACATCGATGGCCATTACCGGACGATCGCCAGCCGCGCTGGCCGCGCGATCAACGGTCTGTCGATGGGCGGATACGGGGCCATGACGCTCGGTCTGCGCCATCCCGACATGTTCTGCACGATTGGCAGCCATTCGGGCGCGCTGGCCTTCGCCGAGCGCTCGGCCGAGAACGTAGCCAAGGGGGAACAGCCGGAGTTCCTGCGCCGCGAATGGTCGAAAGAATTGAACCCGAAGATCAAGATCGATGGCTTCAGCACGCCGGCCGAACGGACGCCGAAAGGAAAGATCTTTTCCAACACCGAACAATGCGACGCCCACGATCCGTTCAAGCTGGTGCTGAAAGTTGATCGCGCCGAGCTGCCATTTATCTACGTCGATTGCGGCACCGACGACGGCTTGATCACCAGCAACCAGCGCTTCTGCGAGCTCTTGATGAAGAACAATATCCCGTTCACGTACGGGCAATCGAAAGGGGGGCACGTGCCGCCCTATTGGGCGCGCGAGGTGGGCCAATCAATGGCCGTGCAGCATTTAATCATCCAACGGGCGCTAGCGGCGGCGGCGAAAGCTGAGAAGGCCGCCGGGAACGCCGGTGGCAATTAGCTTTCAGATATTGCTCTGTGATTTAGCTCTATGATCGCAGGCGAGACCGCATGCTTATTCGCTGCCGCGAAAATGCATGGTACGTGCGGCTATCTGTTCTTGGCTGGTAGCCCCGCAGCGCGAGCACGGCGCTTCGGTTGTCGGACGGTTGATTACACCTTCAGGGCCGCTCGCGACCGTTCGGCCAGGGCCGTATCGGGCGCTTGCGAGCCGCGTAAATTGTAAACACTTGCGGCCAGGTACTTGTCGCGCCATCCGGGCGATACGTGGTAGTAATCTTCGAGCACGGCCGAGCTGAACTTGTAGTCGTGCGAATCTTTCCCCTTCAGGAACACAAGGGCCCGCGCCGTGTTGATGAACCGCTCGGGGCTGGGATGCTGTCGCGCGTAGGCCAAAGTCTTGCGAGCCGCTCGCAGCCGATCCTCGCTGACGTCGACGAAAATATCTTCGACGCCGCCGTCGCCCGATGCCGGGGCCAGTGGCTCGAGCGTGTCGAGCTTGATATCGGCCAACTCGCCGCCGCGGCGCTTGACCGCTTCGCGGAACAGCGGCACAAACGCCGCGTTTTGCAGGAGCATCATGCGACGCGTATCGTCGTTGTCGCTGGCTTCATAGGCGAAACGCAATGCGTTGCTGCTCGTCACGGCGTGTAGCGCCACGATGCCCGGCGCCCGGGCCAGCAACTCGCCGGCCCCGACCAGCAGCGCATCCCAGATCGATTGCGGCGCTACGCCACGATTCAAGAGCGCCACGACCTGCCGGGGCACCTCGGTTTCGCTGGCGGTGCGCAGGGCAGTGAGCAGTTCGAGCGTCGCCGAGTCTTCCAGCTTGCCTTCCTGCCATTCGGCACGAATCTGCTTGGCTAGCTCGCTGTTTTGCTTCCAAGGACGATCGGCCGCGGCGTCGCTGTCGGGTGGACCGTCGCCGCCGCGATCCTGCAGCGCATAGGCGAGCGATCGCAGCACTGGCTCGGCGTACTGCCAGCCCATGCAGGAAAGAGCGCGCCAACTGTTGGCGACGAAGATCGCCTTGTGCCCAATGTCGCGGAAATCGCGCGCGCCGTAGCGGGCAAAGAGTTCAAAGATCTCGTTCGCGCCCGCCGAGCGCGCCAATCCCGCCACCGCGGGGTCGACCGCCTGTTCGTCCCAGCGGTCCATGGCCTCGATGAATGCCTGGCGCGCGTGGTTGCCATGCGGCACTGCCGCTTCGGCCACGGCTTGCATCGTCCAATTCCCTTCGCGGACGTCGGCGGCCTGCGCCACTTTGAAATAATCGAGCGCCCAAAAAATCGGCAACCAGCGTATTTCTTCGGGAGATGAGAGGCTAGCCAGGTGGGCCGAATTCACGACCAAGACGGCGTGAAATTTGAAGCCCACCGGGCGCGGCTGCACGTTGCGCACACCGGCCAGGAGCAGGGCCGTGAGGATTTCGCGATACGTGGTGCCGCTCTTGATGCGCGCCGCGACCTCTTCCAGCAGCCGCTCGCGAGGCGTGTCCTCCAGTAAGCGAACCAGGGGTTCGATCTCGGGTTGGAAGCGGACGATCTTGGGATCGACCTGCGCATCTTCGGCCGATACGACCGGCAAGCCGCGCAAAAACGTCAGGTCAGCCAGCGCGGCTAAGGCCCCGGTGGTGCCCTGCAGAAAGCGTCGACGCGAGGATCCGCCAAACATGGTCGCCTCCGTGTGCTAAGGACGTGGGCGGGCGAGGACCGACTTCGTTATCGCGCGCGGGGCGGCCTTTCGCAAGCTTGCCCAGGGAAATCATGCGGCGATTCGCCCGTCCGCGAGCCGTGCTACGGCACTTACCGAACTATAATTCTACGGACACTGCCATCGGCCCAATGGGGTTAGAGGCGCTAAAGAGAATCGCTCGCCAATCATCAACGTACGAATCACAAGATCATGGGACAGCGTATGTCAGTTGGCCAACTCACTTGCAAATGCCGCTTCGTGGCGGTGCTCTCCATTTTCCTTAGCGGCGTTATGATTCCTCGCCCCGTTACGGCGCAAGGAACCGCTCGAGCCCAGCAATCGGACTGGGTGCAGATCGCCTCCGCCTCGGGACGGACGCTGCGGACTTATGTGGCGCGGCCTATCGAAGGAAACGCCTCGCGCGCCGTCCTTGTTCTGCACGAGAACCGTGGTCTGACCTCGTGGGAGCAGGAGCTAGGCGATCGCCTGGCGTCGGCCGGTTTTCTGGTGCTGGCGCCCGACATGCTCAGCGAGCGTGGGCCGAAGGGAGGGGGATCGGACACATTTGATTCGGCCGCCGCGGCTCGCGAGGCGATTCACGCGCTTGCTGCCGAACAGATCCTTGCCGACCTGGACGCTGCGGTGACCATTGCCGAGGAACAGCTGCCGAGCGCGCGTAAGGTCGTGGTGGCAGGCTTTGGCTGGGGCGGCAGCCAGGCCTTTCGATACGCAGCACACAATCCTCGATTGGCCGCTGTGGTCAACTTCTATGGGGCCGCGCCTCATGAAGAGCAATTGTCACAGTTGCAAGTGCCGGTGTTCGCTTTCTACGGCGAGTTGGACGGAATCACCGCCGATGTTCCCCGGCTTAAGAGTCGTCTCAAAACGCTCGCCAAGGATTTCCTGCCCGTGACGTACGGGGGGGCGAGTCACGGATTCATGCGTACGGGCAAGGCCCCTGATGCGGGGCCCGCCGATCGCAAAGCGCACGACGACGCTTGGGTGCGATTCGCCGAATTACTGGCGACCCTGTGAAGCGATAACCAGGCTAGCGGCCTCGGTGCGTGCTTCGACGCCAAAAGTACAGGCCTGTCGCTGCCGTGATTGCGAGCAGCCAGCTGCCAGGCTCGGGGACGGTCGCCAGCGATCCCGAGACGCTAACGCCGGCGTACATGGCACTGGAGACAAGGGCGATATCCTGCGTGTTGACGATTCCGTCGTGATTGGCGTCGCCTACCGGGTCATTTGTGCCGGTTCCAGTTTTCATCCAATCGCTGACCACGAGCGCCAGATCCTGCGAGTTGACAATACCGTCGTGGTTCAGGTCGCCGGGAATCGTGATGGTTTGCTCGATCTGTGTGCGGTAAGCCGAAAGATCGGCAGAATAAGTGACATCGCCGAAAACGGACGTACCCCAAGGTTGACCGGGGAGCCCATTTATGGAGAACATGATTCCCGTCAGGTTCCAGGCTCCGGTTGCAGGGTCTTTATAAAAGACCCCTCCGCCCGAATCCCCGGGGGCGCCTTGCGCCTCGTAGGGAGTACCGTTCTGGCTGAACGAGGTCATGAACGCCTTCTCGGTATTGGTGCCCACCCCTTCAATGACCGAGGTCTGATCGATGACGTTCGTACCCCAGCGGAGATCGGGCATGTTTGACCAGATCTCACCGGCGTAGGTGCTGGGAGTCGCGGAAGGTTGCCACGACGAGGTCCAGTAACCGATTTGCGTATTGGATCGGTCGCGCCCGTTACCGATCATAGTTACGTCCGAACCGGCAGTCGGCGTGAGGGAGCTGATCTGCAGCGACGGGAGCGGTGGCGCGGTGGCCAGTTGGTACAGCTCGAGATCGGAGTATTGCGTGTAACCATCCCCTGGCGGATTGAGCAGTTGCACTCCCGAACCTGGCAAGTTTGCATATGAGGTGCCCTGGAACCACGTGACGGCGGGAACACCGCCACTGCCGTTGTAGACATGTGCGGCGGTCAGCACCCATCCGCCTCCGAGGTAAACGGCGCTGCCGCTGCCGAGAATCCCGACGTTGGCGAAACCCGGATCATCGGCCGGTGCAGTGGTATTGCCCTGGCCGTCTCCCGTACCGAGTATCACAGCATGGCTGGGACTTGTTAGGAATAACAATAGTCCCATGCCGACGTACAGATTTCGCATGCGGCTTTACTTCCCTGAGCCACCGAGCGCAACTTGTGAGCGTGTCTTACGCTCGTTGCAACACAGCCAGGCCCGAATCGTTCAGTTTTCGAGCGACTGTTCAGCCCGTGCTTCGGCAGGTCCAGCGATTTACGGCTAGCACGCACGGGCGTAGAGATAGCTTCAGCCGCAAGGCTCGAAGCTTCAATCGCCGAAATGAGCGCACACCCGGTTGCACCAGAACAGGATGACGGAGTCAGTCGATCGCAATCGGTTGCGCGGATCGCCCCCGGTCACCGCCGGAAACAGATCCGCACCTCTCCCTCAAGCGGTTACTCCGCTTGAGGCTTGCCCCAACGTTCCACAGCCGAAACGGCAACGAACCAAATGGAAATGTGACCTTCCCTGTTCCTAACGCCGTATTACCCGATGGCAACACGGATGGGAAGTAATTTTTTGGTGAAAATGGAGTTTTCTCGCGGGCCGACGGATGACACGCATTGAGAACGGTGGCCAGAATCCATCCCGGAACCGCCTGTTACAAAAGCGGAGGCGTGGTTGTTACTTCGCTCCCCGCAAAAATGCCACGAGGTCGGCCAGTTCCGCCGGCGTCATTTGGACACATAAGTCGTCGGGCATAATCGATTTGGGTTGCGTTCGCACCTCGGCCACGTCGGCGTCGCGGACCGTAATTGTCTGGCCGTCAGGCGTTCCATACTGCCGAGTGCCGTCCGGACCTTCGGACAGCATGATGCCGCTGAAGGTTGTCCCGTCGTGCCGTATCACAGTCCAAGAGGTGAACTGAGGTGCGATTTCCTTGCTGGGCACCAGGAGTGATTCCAACAGCCGCGCGGGGGATAACGCCCGCGGTGTTACCGACAGCTCCGGACCGATCGACCCGCCTCGTCCGTCCATTTGGTGACAGCGGTAACACGCCGGTCCGCGTGGATGAAAGAAGATTCGCTCGCCGGAGGCGGGATCGCCGTCGGCGGAAATTAGTGCTGCCCACCCGGGTCCGTCGGTTCGGGGCGGCCGTGATTGGGCGGCTTCGCCGAGCAGCCGGCCGATCATCTCGTGGTCCGCCTCTTTGGGACGCAGGGCCGCTAGTCGCGCCCGATCTGACGCGGAGAGCACGGCGCCGCGCAGCGAGCGGAGCGCCTCGCGCCGGAGGTGCGAATCGTCAGTGTCGGCGAGAGCCAACAGCAACTCGCGGCGTTTCTCGGTATCGGCCGTGATGCCGACGATCGCCTCGGCCCGCAATTCGACGGGCGCCTGGCCATCGGCGGCAAGGCGCTCGATCTCGTCGCGCGCTTCCGGCTCCTGTCGTTCGCGCAGGGAGCGAATTGCCTCCACACGCGTCGGAAGATCGGGCGCCGCGGCCAGCTTCGTCAGTAAGTCAATCGTCAGCGCAGGATGGTCTGCCCGGAGCGTGCGAAGTGCCCGGGCGCGCACGGCGGGCGCAGTATCGGGATTCTCGATGAGCGACAAGACGTATTGCTCGCCGCTCCATTCGTCTTTCACTTTGCGCTCTCGGCCATCGAGCCTTTCAAGTGCCGCGAGATAGGCTTCGAAAAGACTACGCGTCGTGGCGCCGCTGGCCAGGCCATTGGCAATCTGCTCGCGATATTCACTCAGGCCCGCTTCAGCCACCCATTGCACGGCGGCGAAACGCACGGTGGCATCCGGGTCGGCGAGCAATTTTGCAAGCGGTGCGCGGGCTGGCGACGCGGATGATTCGCGTAAAAGGAGAATAGCCGCCAGCCGTATCGGCGCGCTTTCCGCGGCGGTGAGTTGCAATCGCTCCTCAAGATTTGTCGAGCGAGCTAGCGCCGATCGGGCAGCTTGGGCGATAAAAGGATCTTGATCCGCCAACTCCTTCAAGAGCAGGGGCCGCGCGTGCGGATCGACTAGCCGGCGCAGTGCCTCGGCGCGAACTTCAGCCTCTTTATCACTCTCCAGCGTTCCCAACGTCGCCACGTCATCCACCCCCAGCCGCGTCGCCAAGGCGCGCAGGTCAGGCGATGCATCACGCTCGGCGATCTTTTTCGCTACCTTTGCAATATGGTCCGCGCGAGCCAGGCCAATCAAGGCGTCAGCGCGCACGGCCGGCGAGTCTTTGCCCAGCACGATGTCGGTGAGCTGCGACACTTGAACAGCAAGACGTTGCTCGGGGCTTGCGCCGCTTCGGGCATTCTGCTTTTTCGCGTTGTCGATGGATCGACGGATTGCCGCCTGTCGATCGGGGCGATGTCGAGAGTGCCGCGCGTCACGCAGCCGCGGCAAGGTCTCCCCATCGCGATTGCGGATGTGCCAGACACGCCCCTGGCCGTGCAGTTCGTACGACTTGTCGACCCAGTCACTTACGAAGAGCGACCCGTCCGGCGCAAGCGCGATGCCGACGGGTCGGAAGTTCTCGCCGCCGGTGATCACTGGTTCGGCCGTAGCCCGAAACGAGGCGCCATGCGGCACCAGCCGAAACCGCTCGATGCGATGATCGCCCCAGGAAGTTACCAATAGTGTGCCGCGGAACTCCTCAGGAAGCATATCCGAGTCGTAGGCCAGCACACCCGACGGTGCTTCGCCGGTTCCGGCGGTCATGGGCAGTGTGCCGGGCAGTTCGCCGTTCCAGGCCGTGAACGGATGCACCCCCTTGCGGCCGTTGCGGAAGCGATAGCCGTAATCTCCGCCAGGCACCACGTGCAACAACCGGCACGGCGGGCGCGAATCGGGATCGTTATCGACGGCGAACAGCCGGTCGAAGGCGTCGCAGCAGAGATGGAACGGGTTCCAGAAGCCCGTCGCCAGCCGCACAAGCTGTGAACCGTCGGGCCGGCAGCGGTAAATGCTTCCTCCTTCGCCGCCGCCGCTGAGTGTCGTACCGTCGGCGCCAATCAGCCGATAATCGGCGCCAAGGTTTTCGCCGAGTCCGAAATAGACGTTCCCCAATCCGTCGAAGGCGAAGCCCGACAGACCGTTGTGCGGATAGTTGCCGGCCGTCTCGAGCCGGGCGATCAATTTTCGATCGTCCGACACGCCGTCACTGTCGCGATCGGACAGCCGATGGATGTCCATCCGCGTGGCGACGAACACCGAGCCATCTTCGTAGACGGCCAGGTTCATCGTGGCCGTGCCCCCTTCGTAGAAATTCGTCACGCGATCGGCCCGGCCGTCGTTGTCCGTATCGACCAGCATGCGAATGCGATCGGCCGGCGGGCCGGCATAGTCGGGTGGACGAAAATGCGTGTGGCACTCGGCCACCAGCACCCGACCTTGCTCGTCGACCGCGAGCCCCGTCGGCGTGACGATATCCGGCTGCGCGGCGAATTCTTCGATGACGACGCGCGGATCGAGCGAGCGGGGCGGCGCCTCGGCAGCGGGGGCCGCGCCGATGAAACTCATGAACAGGAAGAGAGCGGAATGCATAGGAACTGCCAATCGATGGACTCTTTGATGAAGCCGGAGTAGCGCCGCGACCTCAATGGATCTCCACGGCAGACCTAGCTTAACAGCCGGCGCGCCCGGCGGAACACCGCGTCGAACATCGGTTCTGTCAGCCGGCCCGTGAAAGTGTTCTGCTGGCTGGGGTGATAACTCGCCAACAGGCGGCGGCCGTCGGCCAATCCTTGCTCGGCGCCGTGCTGAAACTTCGCCGCACGCCCGGTGAGCCAATCGCGCGAGCGGGCTTCGCGAATCATCGCCTGCCAGGCGATTTGGCCCAGCGCCACGAAAACCGTCGCGGGTAGCAGATCGATCGTGGCTGCAAGCCACTTGCGGCACTTGCGGATCTCGTCCGGGGTCGGTCGGTTATCCGGCGGGGCGCAATGCGCTACCGCCGTGATCGCGCAGTCAATGAGCCTGAGGCTGTCGCCCGAATCGGTCGAGGTCGGCTGGTTGGCAAAGCCGGCCTTGTGGAGCGCGCGATAGAGCCATTCGCCGCTTCGATCTCCCGTGAACATGCGCCCCGTGCGATTCGCGCCGTGCGCGGCCGGCGCGAGGCCAACGATCAAAAGGCGTGCTTTGCGATCGCCAAAATTCGGGACCGGCCGGCCCCAGTACCTGTGAAGCGCGAAGGCCTTGCGTTTTTCCTCGGCCACTTGCCGGCAATACGCGCGCAAGCGTGGGCAGGCTTCGCAGGCGATGATCTGTTCGTTGAGCGACTTCGAACTTTTCATGCGGCGCGCCGCGGCAGATTGACCGCGGAGAACTTCAGGCCAATGGAACAGGCAAAGACCTAGGTTCTACTTCGCCGGCATGAGCAGCCGCAAACCGTGCAGCAAGAGAGCCGCACCGCCGACGAACGCGAGGAACAACTCAATCTGTTCCAGCGCTCCCGGCTGGTCGGCGGTGGTGTCGCCGCTCGCCTCGGCCGTTGACGGCTGGTGCGCGGGTCCCGTGGCACTTGTCGCGACCGCTGATTGGCCCCCGGTTGGCTTAGCGATCGTCGCATGAGCGGCCGTCCAATGCTGGTCGGCGACGACCTTATCCGAACGGTTCGCCTGGGCCACTGGAGCGTTGTACTGCACAGGCACAAGCGCTCCGGCCGTTGCGGCCGGCGCCTGGGCGATTTGCACGTTGCGCTCTTCGCCAACTCCCGGGGGTGGCATGATCGCCGCGACGAACGAGGCGACTCGCCCGCAATAGCTTCCGGCAGTCGTGCCCCAGCCGGCGCCCCACAGGACACCCGCCAGTTCGCCCCGATCATTGAAGATCGGTCCGCCGGAATCCCCCTGCCGCGCGGCGACTGACAGCTCGACCATTTCATACGGGCGGTTCATTGCCGGGGCCACGTACTGCGTACACTTGCCGGTGACGGCGCGATATTTTCCCGATCCATAGCCGGCAATCGTCAACGGCTCGCCTGGCTTGGGAGGCTGCGAGGCCAGACGCACTGGCTCGACCGTGGGACGCCACACCGCCAGCGCCGCCAGGTCCCACGTGCGGTCGGTCGTGATCACGCGCGCCGCCGTGCGGAAGCCATCGGGAAAGAGAACTTCGATCGTGTGCGTAGCGTCGGCCACGACGTGCCAGTTGGTCAGCACCAGGCCATAATCGCCGCGGACGTCGACCAAGGTGCCCGAGCCGTAGGAGGTGCCCCCTTCCTCGGGAGCGATGACGCGCACCACGGCCGGGTGCGGTTTCTGCGCGACCTCGGGCGTTAGAGCTTGCGGAGTGAGCGCGCTTGGCCAGATACCGGCGGGCGCGGCGCCCGGCAATCCGACCATCGTCGCCAGAGCCAGAGCGAACGCCATCGAGCAACGCACGAATCGGAGCTTCAACACGTCTCGCACTCAGAGGGACGGTCTCGTCGGGCGCTGGCCTGCGGAAAACTGCGGGGCGCGCGATGCTGGCTCGCGCGTGAGCGGCGCGGTCTTGCGTTCGGCTGGCGGACGAGAGAACGGATCGTGGGAGGGCAGTTATCGCGGCACGGCCACGCGCAGGTTGCGCGCGGTGGCGGGGCTATTGTTCTTGACGATCATCCGCAGCAGTTCTTCACGCAGCTTTTTCAACTCAGTGGAGCTTTGCGAGGTCGTTTGCTTGGCCTCTGCCATGTTTGACACCTTATGCGGCGATCGGGCGACCGCCTTTGAGGTCTTCGTCGCGACGAGGAAAGTCCATTCCCGCGTTGTACCGCTCCTTGAGGCGCGCCAGTTCGGCCGCCAGGGCATTCTCGACCAGCTTCGTGAGAGTCATGCGCGCCGGGTAGCCTGCCAAATGAAAGGCGGCGTCGCGTGCCTGCTCCAGCAAGTCTGCCGAGACATACAGCGTCGCCCGCACTTTCTGACAGCCGTTCCGGTTCGCGCCGCTCTTCATGGTCTAGCGCACGATCGTTCTGAATGTTTCACGAGAAGCTGGCCGACTCTCGGCCCATCTGTAAAACATGTCGGACGATTGTGGACGATTGCTGAAAACGTATGACGTTTGCCCGCAAGTCTTGCCGGGGGGGCACAGGCCGCGCGAATCGGCACATGCCGCACGGCGAGAACACCTTATCGGCGCAACCGCCCCCAGCCGGCCCAGGATGTGACAGCCCGGCGGGTTCGTAGGGTGGGGTAAATCGTGCCGGCGGTGTCGATCGGTAAGAAATACCGGTTGCGCGGCGCGGAGCATGCCGCGCCCCGGGGCGCGAGGAAACGCGGAGAGAAATCCAGGTGCGGCTACTCGCTTGTCGTCGGATCGATGATCGAGCGCACTTCCGAAATCCGATTGGCAGGAAAGCCCCCTTCGCGGGCGTGCTGTTCGATCAGCGCCTTGTTCGGCGCGATGTACACACAGTAGATCTTGTCGTCGGTGACGTAGCTCTCGACCCATTGAATCGAGGGGCCGAGCTTTTTCAGCACACCGCAGGAAACGGCTGCCGCTTCGTGCAGCTCTTCTTTGCTCTTGGAACCGGCGCCTGGGATCTCGCGTTCGATGACGTACTTCGGCATGACTGCCCTCCTGGTTGATGCTGCCGGGTTTGAATGCCGCCAAGCTAATGCGCGGGGCCGGGTGTTGCAATCTTCACTGAGCAGCGAACACGAGGCACCCCGAGTGTCGGAGGCGTGAGTAACCGCGGAACCGTTTATCGCGGCTGTATGCAGCCTATGTGAAAAATCTTGAGCGGTGGGTCGTAGGCCATGACTAGTTCGGGGTGCTGGAGCAGATGCTCGAAATAACCCGGCCCCCACTCGTTTAGTCCGTTGTCATCGTGCGGAACGAAGCGGCCGCCGACGACGGATGGGACGTCTTCCCAGGCATCCACAGAGCCAGAGGCGTTCTCCATAGGGGAGAAAAACCGGACTTCCACCTTCTCGTCCCAGAGCTTTGCGATTCGTTGACGGTCGGCCTGGGAGAGCGCGGTCCACCATTCTTTGACGATCGGACCGGCCTCATCCGGAAGTAATCGCAATAACTCCGCCGGACATTCTTCCATTGTCTCGCCTCTATGCCCGAATTGAGGTCTGAGGACAAGTTTACGCACTCGGTATCGAAATGCAAAAGATAGGCAGTGCGGTAGTCGTTCACTCTGATCCGGTGGGCGTTCGCGTTCGGGCCCGCGTTGTGTTCGTTGTCGCGGGTCATGGGGCCTCACGACGGGGAAAGCTCAATCCCATAAACGAAAGGGCGATGCCCATTCCAACCTAGACAGCGATGGCGAGTGCTGCCCAGGCCGCGACCTTAATTGCACGACGGCGAAAAGACCTTGAATCCATGCCGTGATTCTACCACGCGGACATTGTCCCATCCCCTTCGGTTCGCCCCTCAGAGTGAACCACTACCGGCAGCGCACGTTTGCGCCGCGGCGACCAACAGCTGCCAGCTTGAGACGCTTTTCACTTTCGAGGGCCGAGCTTCGCCTGCCAATCGCCCAGGAGCGCGAGCGCGTCGAGCGGTCGGAGCTGGTTGACGTCGACCTGGCGAATCTCGTCCAACAGCGGATGCTCGGCCGCGGCGAAGAGCGTCAGTTGCAAATCCGCCACACGCGTCGAACGGCGGCGACGGGCAAGCTTTGCCCGGCCTCCTTCGTCGATGTGCTCGGCTTCGAGCTGCGCGAGAATCTGCTTGGCACGCTCCAGCACTTCGCGCGGCACGCCGGCCAGTCGAGCCACGTGAATGCCGTAGCTCTTGTCCGCCGGACCGTCGATGATCTTGTGCAGAAAGACGACGTCCTCCTGCCATTCGCGCACGGCCACGTTCAGGTTGCGCAACTGCGCGAGCGATTGCGTCAGGTCGGTCAGCTCGTGGTAGTGCGTGGCAAACAAGGTGCGGCAGCCCACCTGATCGTGCAGAAACTCCACTGCCGCCCAAGCGAGGGACACGCCGTCGTAGGTGCTGGTGCCGCGGCCGATCTCGTCGAGAATCACCAGGCTGCGATCGGTGGCCGTGTTGAGAATCCGCGCCGTCTCGGTCATCTCGACCATGAACGTGCTGCGGCCGCGCGAGAGGTCATCGCTGGCGCCCACGCGCGCGAAAATACGATCGGCGATCCCTATCGTGGCGGACTGTGCCGGCACGAAGCTTCCCATCTGCGCCATGATCGCCAACAGCGCCGTCTGGCGAATGTACGTGCTCTTGCCGGCCATGTTCGGCCCGGTGATCAACAGGACTAGCCCCTCGTCGGAGCCCATAGCGGTATCGTTCGGGACAAACGTCCCCTGCGACAACTGCTGATCGAGCACCGGGTGGCGTCCCGCCGTGATCTTCAACACCGGCTCCGCGACGAGCGTCGGCCGGCAGTACCCACCATGACGAGCAAGCTCGGCCAGCGCGGCGAGGCAATCCAGTTCGGCGATGACCTCGGCCGTCGTGCGTAGGCGGCGCGACTCGGCCGCCGTGGCGTCGCGTAGCTCGATAAAAAGGTCGTACTCCAACTGTTTGGCGCGCTCGTCGGCCGTGAGAACTTTTTCCTCGTATTCCTTCAACTCGGGCGTGACGTAGCGCTCGGCGTTTTTCACCGTCTGCCGGCGATGGTATTCCGGTGGAACTTTTTCGCGATGCGGGTTCGTGACTTCCAGGTAGTAGCCGAAGACGTTGTTGAAGCCGACTTTCAGATTCGGGATGCCGGTGCGCGCGGCTTCCGAAGCCTGATAGTTGGCGATCCACTGCTTGCCGCCCGTGGCCAACTCGCGCAATGCGTCGAGTTCCGGGCGAAAGCCGTCGCGGATGAAGCCGCCTTCGCGACTCAGGAGCGGGCAATCCTCGACGAGCGCCGCGTCGAGCCTCGATCGCAACTCCGGGCAAAGATCCAGCGCCGCTTCGAGTTGATTCAACCGCTCGCTTTGGCGCGCCGTTAGCTTTGCCTTGAGCGCTGGCAGGGCACGTAGCGTGCGGGCCAGGCAGCTCAAATCGCGTGGGCTGGCACGCCCGGTAGTTACGCGAGCTAACAGCCGTTCCACGTCGAACATGCTTTTCAACGATTCACGCAGGCCCGCCAGCAAGCCTGCATCGGAGATCAACTCCGACACGGCATCGAGCCGGGCGTTGATCGCCGCGAGATCTGTGAGCGGGTTGGCCGCCCAATGACTCATCAAACGCGAACCCATGGCCGTGACGGTGCGATCGAGGACGCCCAAGAGCGACCCCTGCCGGGCGCCGTCGCGCAGCGTGCGCGTGATCTCCAGGCTGCGGCGCGTGGCTTCGTCGATTTCGAGCACGGTGCCAGGCCGGTAGGGGATCAAGCGGTCGATATGCCCGATCGAGGCCTTTTGCGTCTCGACGAGGTAATCGATGATGGCGCCGGCGGCGCGAATGGCCGCGCCGTCTTCATCGCCAAAGCCGAAACCTTCGAGCGTGGCGGTGCCAAATTGTTTGCCGAGCGATTCCTGCGCCGCGTGCTGGGCGAAGGCCCAGTTCGGCCGGCGAGTAACGAGCATCCCGTCGGTTAGAACGTGCGCCGGCGGCTCGGCATCCTCGGCCAGCAGGCATTCGACGGGCCCGATGCGCGCCAACTCGTCAGATAATTGCTCGCTCGGCAACTGCATCGCGTGAAAGCGTCCCGTCGACAGTTCCACCCATGCCAGGCCGGCCGTTTTCCCGGGTACAAGCGCGGCGAGGAAATTGTTCTCGCGCGGGTCGAGCAGTGCGTCGTCGGTCACGGTGCCGCGCGAGACAATCCGCACCAGCTCACGCTTCACCAGGCCTTTGGCCTCGCGCGGATCTTCCACCTGGTCGCAAATCGCCACGCGCAAGCCCGCGGCGATCAGCTTGCCCAAATAGGCTTCGAGCTGATGATGCGGAAAGCCCGCCATGGGGATGGCGTTTTCCCCTTTTTCGCGGCTGGTGAGTGCCAGGTTCAGTACCTGCGCGGCGCGCTTGGCGTCGTCGTGGAACAGCTCGTAGAAATCGCCCATGCGAAACAGCAGAAGCGCATCAGGGCACGCCGCCTTGGCGTCCTGATACTGCCGCATCATGGGGGTGGCTGTCATCCGTGTGCCCGACTCGCGCGCTCTAGGGTGGCTGGTTTCCGTGGAGGCCAGCGAATGAGAGCGGTGTTTCCGGGAATCGCAGACCCCGGCTACGGATTTGGGATTCCCCGACTCGCTTCGCCGAATGCTAGCAAATCGTCGAAGTGTCACAAGGCCCGACTTGCTTTGAGCGCGCGCGGCGCAAGCCGGGAAGTCGCTAGGCGACGAGGCGACTGGTCGGTGGCAAGGGATCTAACGTGATCTTGCCGGCATTTTGCAAATCACGGAGCGTGGTGGCGATCGTATGCCGCGATTGCTCGACAATTGCCGGAGGGACGTTGCCTAAGTGTGCGACCGCATGACGCAGGCGCTCGGCGAATGGCGCCGGCAACAATTCGAGGATTTTGCGACGCGATTCGCTAGGTATCTGCTTGAGCGCGACGGCCAATGGTGGCGTCTCGATTTTGGCCAAAAGTATCTGGGCAGTCGCCCGCGACCAATCGAGTACATCCTCGATCGAGAAGGTGTGGCAGGCCACGGCCTGCGCCAGCTCCGGCTCGTTGCTGGCGAGGCCATTGAGCAGCAAACGCTCCGCGCCTCGATCGAGAGATTGCAGGATTTCGCCGAGTGCTGCGACACCATCGATCGCCGCAAATCGCGCGGTGGGCAAGGCCGCCAGTCGCTCGGCGAGCACCGCCTCGACCGCGCCGATTGTCGCTTCGTCGACGGATTCGATGGTGGCGATCCGCCGCGCGACATTGCCGCGCAAGTCGACGGGCAGCAGTTCCAGGATTTCGGCGGCCACCGCCGGCGCCAGGCGCGCGAGCACAAGCGCGATCGCTTGCGGATGCTCTTCGACAAGCACCGAGGCCAGGTGCGACGGGGCTGCCTTGGTCGCAAATCTTGCGTCGTCACCAGATGGATGCGACTGGTCGGCACTCAAGGCCAGCAGAAAATCGGTCACAGCGGCCGTGCGCTGCTCGGTGGGGAAGTCCATCGAGCGGGCGCGCTCGGACGCAATTAGTTGCCGTTCGTCGGCCGAGAGCTGCGCTTCGAGCGCCACGACGGCCTGCTCGGGCAAACCGTTCAACAAGGCGGCAACTTTGCGAAGGCCCAATTCGGACATCGCTTCGACCTTTGGTCGCGCGCTCGATCGCAAGCGCGCAATGTGGCCAAAGTTATCGACCGAAATGGGGCATTAACTTGAAACTGCCACTTACGACACGGTCGCTATCACAGCTCGCGAATGCGGATGTTGCGGTAATCGAGCCGTGAACCGTGGTTCTGCAGGCCCAAGTAGCCCGTCGTCCGTTTCAAGCCTGGATGCGTCGGCAGTTTATCGGGATGCGCCGTCAGATCGGCGTTGACAATTTGCGTGCCGTTCAGCGAGACCTTCACGCTGTTCCCGTTACAAATGATTTGCATCTTCTGCCACTCGCCGGCTTTCTTCGAGACACGCGGGCTGGCCGGTGCGACGTCGTACAAGCTGCCGCAATATTGCGTCGGTTTCAAGTTCGTATAGTCAGGGCCGTAGTCGTCGAGAACCTGGATTTCCATCCCCTCGAAGGCCGGGTTGCCCTTGTGCGGGGCTCTCAGGAACACACCGCTATTGCCGTTGGCGGGTACGCGAAATTCGAGCTCCAGCTCGAAGTTGCCGTATTCCTTGTCCGTGGACAGCCAACCCGATCCCTGCCCCGAGCAGAACAGCAGACCATCCTCGACCTTCCAACTGCTGGCAGGGCCGTCGATGGCTTGCCAGCCTCCGAGGTCCTTGCCATTGAAGAGCGATTTCCATTCGCCGGCACTCGAGGGGAGCGTCGTTAGCATGCAGGCAGCAAATGCAAAGGCAACTTGGAAAGAGCATTTCATCGGCGCGGGATCTCCAGGCGGGTAGGCGTAGCGGGTTTGCTTCCGGCGAGTTTAGCCCTCGTTCGGAATGAATCCAGACCCCCCAGCACACGAATTCGACCGTTGGCCGTGGGCATTGGCGTCAATTAACTCGAAGGTGGGCGACCGACCCGACGTTGAATGCCCGGGTGGACTGGGCGAGATGCGTCAACATCAGTTGCGTCTCGTTCTTCGAAAAGCCATCGGGGAATTGGAAAAAATACCGATTTCGCGGGTTGCGACAGCCGATGATACCGCTGGTACTGCGTTCCACAGTGGCAGGATATGCCGAAGGGGAGTCAGCAGCTGCTCGCAACAGGCTAGGAGAAGAGACGGCGAGCGGGGCCGGAACACGGGGAAAAGGACGTCCGATGCTGCGAACGACTGTTGCACTCCTGATGCTGGCGCTGGCGACTACGACCACCGGCTGCGCGATGTGCGCCGCGCCAGATGACTACATGGGCCCCACGCCTGCCGATGGGCTCGGCTTCAACGAGCGAGCCGGATCGATTCTCGGACCAAGTGGTCCCTCGAACATGGTCTTCGATCAAGAGGTCTCGCAAGAAGCGATCGGCGAGTCGGTCAGTGAAGGGGTGCCTGCCGAAGCGATTCCTCCGCAGCCGGTGCCGGCGGTTGATTACATTCCTCAATCGCGCCGGGCTGCGCCACAATCGCAGTGGCGGTAGGGGCCTATTTCCGGCCGCCGCGATAGTCTCGGCGTTGAGCTGTTGCACGCCGAGGCGGGTTGGGCACGACTGAGCCTCCTCCTGTCTCTCGGATTGCAACAGCGCGGCACATGAACCACCCCTTCGTTGCGCTGTCGCCCTTTAGCTTGGCCTGTTGGGGCGGCTCCGTCCCTGGTTTATATTGGGCGTGAAAGCACCAGGTCGGCTTGGCGCCGCACGTTTGCGTAGCGCCACTCGGTACTCACGTCACGGAATCCCGTCCATGCACCTTCTCGACGGCCTTTTGAGTGCCGGCACCTGCGCAAGTGCAGGAGTCGTGGCGGGCGGGACGTGTGCTTGGGCCGCGCGCCAGGCCCGCGCCGAAATTGGCGACCGCGTCGTGCCGCTGATGGGCGTCATGAGCGCGTGCATCTTTGCGGCGCAAATGGTCAATTTTCCGATTCTGTTCGGCACCTCGGGGCATTTGCTGGGGGGCGTGCTCGCCGGCGTCGTGCTCGGGCCTTGGGCGGGCGTTCTGGCCATGTCCGTGGTGCTTGTCGTGCAATGCTTATTGTTTGGCGATGGCGGATTGACGGTCTTGGGGGCCAACATCGTCAACATGGCGCTCGCCGGCTCGCTGGCAGGTTACGCCATCTATGCGCTCGTAAGGCGTGTGATTCGCTCTCCGGCCGGGGATGTGGCGGGAGCGGTCATTGCCAGTTGGTTCTCGGTGCAGTTGGCGGCTACGCTGTGTGCCTTGGAATTGTGGTGGTCGGGGACCTATCCACTCTCCGCCGTATTGCCGGCTCTGTTGATCATTCACAGCCTGATTGGCGTGGGCGAGGCCCTGATCACCGGAAGCGTCGTGGCATTTCTCTTGAGCGTGAAGCCGACGATGCTTTACGCTCTGCGCTCTCAAGAGCCTCGTTCGGCCGGCGTATGGACGTTGGCCGTCGTGGGGTTAGCGGTCGCGCTTTTTGTCGCCTTCTTCCTGTCGCCGTTGGCCTCGGCGGCTCCGGATGGCCTGGAGCATGTCGCGGAGCAACTTGGTCCCATCGAGGCGGCGGCGACACCCTCGCTCGTTCTGCTCCCGGACTATCAGGTGACGGCATTTGGCGGGTTGTGGATCGCGACCAGCCTGGCCGGGGGGATCGGCACGGTGGTTGTTTTTGCGTTGGCCTGGGGCCTATCGCGCGGTATCCACATCTGCAACCGCCCATCGTCTCAAGGGCTCAGTTCGGCGCCCGAGTCGTCGTAGTTTGCGCGACTCGACCGGGTCAAGTACCTGGTGGCCGCGATACCGAGGCCGACGCCGCTGAGCGCACCCAAGATATCCGCGACCCAATCCATCCATTCAAAATCGCGCGCCGTGAGGGGCTGCGTGATTTCATCGACGAAACCAGCCGTGACCGCCACCAGAAGTAAGGCCAGAATCGGTAGCGGTTTGCCCGGCCGGTTGCGGGTCCAAGCGACAAAAGTGAGCAAGAATCCCAGGCCCGCGTAAGCTGAGAAATGCAGCAACTTGTCGCTGGAAAGCATCGGCTGTTGCGCGGGGGGGACTTTGTACGGCCAATGAGTTGCGGTCAGGAGCGTCAGCCAATACAGCACCAGGGCGGCAGTCGCTGCGCGGCGCTTGAAATGTCCGGTCGTGAGCGGTTCCGGCACGAATCGATTCCGTGTTTTGGTCGTGCCGTAGACGCTGTTGAGAGTCGTCGCGGCGAAGCTGTAGGGTTATTGCCCCAGGCTGGGGCCAAGCCTGGTCCCAGTGGTTTGCGGTCGGTGAGCAGCCGCACCGGGGAGTCCGCCCCCTGTACTCTAGCAGGATAAATTTCTGCCGGATAATGCTTGACGTGACGGATTGGGTAGTTATTATCAATTGAGTAGGACCTTGCCGATGAGGCAAAGTGTCCGCACATTTTCCGCAAAATAAGCTTCTTTGAGAGGTCGCTAGTGCAGTTCGTCCTTCAGTCCTCGCCACCGGAAGTCCCGGCGCGATGACGAAGTGGACGTAATGCCGGTGGCCTCGCTCGGCGAGCCTCTCTGGCGTCGGGTCTCACTCGTCTGAAGTACGCGTGATCGCGTTCTGTTTCGCGCGCGTTGCTTCCCTTCCTGGCCTTGGACCAAGGCTTCGGTCCCATTTGCCGACCGCGCAGGTCGAGCTGTCTGCCGATCTGCGCGCGTAGTGCGAACACCCTGCGCAGGACAGCACGGTGACCAGGGACCCGCCGCACGATGTGGAGTGGGAGCATTGCACCGTTTTCGCATGGATGCGGAACACAACCGATCAGGCGAGTTGATGGACCAGCACTCGCCGCACGCATGTCTCGGATTGCGACCGAGAACCAGGTAGCACGAAATGACTTTGAGAAAACAGCTTAAGACGTTCCTTACAGCCGTCGCGGTTTTCGCCGTCGCGCTCGGCGTGCCCTCGCCTTCGGACGCCACGCCTGTGTCGACCGATGGATTTGCCATCAAGATATTTCCTAATATCGGCTCGATGGGCGGCCTGTCACAGTCGCTCTTCAACTCGCTTACTCTCGTGGCCGAAGATCGACCCACGATCTCGATTACCAATGCTTCGGTCACTGCCGACATCACCGGATTCTCGATCCAAATGGGCAACAATCTGTATGCCTTTGGTTCGGTGATCATCGATGCCCAGCAGGCCTCGACCGCCGTGGCAACGAGTCACTTGCCCACGAATGCGCCGGGAACGCACGCCAATAGTCCCACCGCCTCGTTGACCTTCAGCGGCTTTGCGCCCGAGCAGATCTACGATTTCCGGGTCGATCTCGACCGGGTGGCTGACGGTGGCGCGAGCCTGGTGGATTACAAGCAAGCCCTGGCGAGCGGGTCGAATCCGTCGAACTGGGCTTCGGTAACGGTTTCGTTCTCGGATGGTCAGACCTTGACCGAGCGCATCACGCCGGGAGACATCTCGGGCGCGGCGCAGAATCCGACCTACTCGTACTTTTATTGCCTGCGGAGTATCCCCTCGGCGGGCGAGATCAATGTGCAGAACTCGATACCCACGCCGGAGCCGTCGACCTGGCTCTTGGCAGCCTTCGGAGCGGTTGGACTAGCCGTCGCGGCGGTTCGTAGCCGTCGGCAGATGCCCGCGCGCTGAGTATTCGCTGACGCCGGTAGCGACGTCGCGTCAAGGGTCAGGCGCGACGTCGGGAAATTTCGGGCCTGGAATTTCAAGAAGCTGTCGGACCATCGCTCGCTGAGTTGACAGCGGCGGCGGGGCGACAGCTCTTTTCTTGCGCGCCAGGACATTCCTCCCCTCTACGGTGGCGGTGCGTCTTCATCTGCTTTCGAGCGCGTGTGCTTTCCCTCTCACACGCCGCTTGTGCCCGCTGGCAATGCCGGCATGAGGGCTCCTCGTCACCCTGGTACTCTGTTCCGGCTGGGGAAAGTTGCCCGGTTGTAAGGGAAAATCCGCAAGCGGTGACTCTGCGGATGCCGAAAAGATTTCCGGATCGTCTCACAGGAGGTGAGCGCGCAGCGTTAGGGCTGCTTGCGAGGAAGTCGGTGCACGGCTGGCAAACGAGGTGCTGTCATGAAGGTCTCGGGACGTGTCCTGCTTACGCTGGCGATTTTCGCCCTCGTGGCGATCGCTTGGAGCGGTCGGGCGGACCTGGCATCAGCAAAATCACCGGATGTTGACTCGAACGGCACGGCCGATGTCAACAACGCGAACGAGCCTTTGTTGTTGACGCCCCGAACGAACGCGTCGTCCACCCGGGCATCTGCGAGCAGGGCCGCGGGCGCCACTGCCGAGCCTCGCGCCTTGCCATCTGGTACACGTACGGCGAAGCCCCCGATGTCCGCGCCTGTCTCAGCAAACCGGCGGCCGGCCAAACCCAAGACGGTTTCAGCCGCTGCCTTCCAGGAGCAGCCGCCCGAGGAGATTCAACCGCCGAAGCCGGTCGCCGAGAGATCGCGCCGCGGCCCGCCGCGTGAAGAGATTGTCGAACAGGCCTATGAGCCAGCGTACGAGCCGGCGCCGTTCCCTGGACCAAACCCCGGCTATCATCCGGCCCGTGTGCCTCGCTACGGCGCAGGGTGGATACTGGCGAGTATGCAACCGGCGCCGCCAACGGGTGGAGAAATGATTCCATCGCCTGAGCCGATGGATGACTCGGATCCTTACATGCCCTACGGCGGCGGTGATAGCTTCGACGAGATGGCCGAAGAAGGCAACTTCTACGGCGGCTACGCCATGCCCGGCCGACGCTACGCCTGGCTGGCCGGTGGCGAAGGATTGTTGCTGCGGCCTCACTGGAGCCAGGCAACGGCGATGACGGAAACGACGTCATCGCAATCCGGCGCGACCACGATCTTCAACGAGAACTTAATCAACTTCAATCCTGGCTATCAGGGCGCGTTCCGCACCTACTTGGGCATCCGCAACTGTGCCTGCGGCGATGAAATTCGCTTCACATTCTTGAATTTCAACTCCGCCGAAAGCTTGAAGGGCACGGCCACGTCGAACATGAGCGTGTGCGACTTTTTGTGCAATACCACGCCCAACCCCGGCGACAGTGTGAGCACGTCGTTCGGTATGGGCATGAGCTTATGGGACATCGATTGCATCCGGCCGTTTTTCTGCGTGCCGCCGTGCAACAATCCGTGTGGCCCGCAATGCCATCCTTGGGACCTGCGGTGGTTTGCCGGTCTACGGTTTGCCTACATCAATCAGAACATCTCTTCGCTCGTGACCGATTCCGCAGCCGCCGGCGGTATCTTCGCCCAGGCGGGTGCGGCCAACAAGTTCACCGGCTTCGGTCCGCGGGTCGGCCTGCAGGGACGTAAATACTTCGGCCAGAATGGCCGCTTTTCGGTCTACACCCGCGGCGCCGGTTCGATCCTGGTCGGCAACGATTATCAGAGCGTCACCAACTCGACGCCCACCGGCGACCTGCCCACGGTGACGAATCTGGTCTCGCGCAACTCGCGTATCATTCCCGTGGCCGAGGTCGAACTTGGCGCCACGTGGTGGATGTTGCCGCGGTTTGCGGTCTCGGGCGGCTGGATGCTGATGAGCTTCTGGGATTTGGGAATGCAGGCGACGGGCAACATCGGCGCCACGCCCAACCTGGACGATTCGAACATTCTCGGCTTCGACGGCTTCTTCCTCCGCGGCGAGCTGGTGTTCTAAGCCAGGCGCCGTTGAAAAGAGGGAGCCTTGCCGGGACGCAATGCTTTTCACCGCAGGCGATAAGCATGCCAGGGGACCTCATTCGCCTCGCGCCTCGTCGAGCGCCGCCCACGATACGACCATTCGTGGCACGGCCGCCGGCGTATCGTTCATCATTGCGGCGAAGCAGTTGATCGTCTTTTCCGCGCGCTCGAGATACCCGGGCGTCCTCGTGACGCGACCGAGATAGACCAGGTTGCCGGCCGACACGGCATTGCCGGAGGGGAGCGCTCCGTCGACAGGATCCTTGCTGCGGGCGAGCAATTCTTCGTGATCGTCGGACGTGTAGTAAAACCCACCTTGCTCGGCGTCCCAGAAGTGTTCGATCTGCGTCTTCGTCAGTTCTTCAGCCGCGGCCAGCCAGCGTTCTTCCTGAGTGGCGCGGTGCAGCTCGATCAGCCCGTCTACCAGAAAGGCGTAGTCATCCAGATAGGCATTCAAACGTCCTTGCCCTTGGGCGAAGGAGCGGTAAAGCCGACCTTTGTCCGTGCGCAAATTCGCGAGGACAAAATCGGCGGCGCGGGCCGCGGTCGCGAGGTAGGCTTCGTGTTCAAAATGTCGGCCAGCTTGTGCCAGGCCGGCGATCATCAGCCCATTCCAGGCGGTGAGGATTTTCGTGTCGGTGAGCGGCCGTTTGCGCTTGTCGCGCGCGGCGAGAAGATCGCCCCGCATAGCATCGAGGCGAACTTGCAGCATATCGACCGACAGTTTTTCAGCCTTCGCCACGTCGGCCACCGGCGTCACGATTTCGAGCACGTAGCGCTCCTCGAAATTCGGCTCACCCGTGGTGCCGTAGACGAGGCCGAATAGTCGTGCGTCGTCCGGCCCAAGCCGGGCTACGATCTCGTCGCGCGTCCAGACGTAGTATTGACCTTCGTCGCCGTCGGTTTCGGCATCGAGCGCGGAATAAAAGCCGCCCTCGGGCGAAGTCAGCTCGCGGCTCACGAAGGCGAGCATTTCGTCCGCGACGCGGCGATATTCGGCGTTGCCCGTCGTCTTCCACGCCGCAGCATAAACGCCGGCGAGCTGGGCATTGTCGTAGAGCATTTTTTCGAAGTGCGGCACGCGCCAGTTGCGGTCCGTGCTGTAACGATGAAAGCCGCCGCCCAGATGGTCGCGAATGCCGCCACCGGCCATGTGATCGAGGGTGACAGCCAGCATCTTCTTCGCGGGTTCGTCATTTTGCCGGCGTATGCAATCGAGGAGTAGGACCAGGTTCGAGGGCTCGGGGAATTTCGGTCGCCGCGGCGTGGCTTCGCTATAGCTGAAGCCGCCGAATTTCGGGTCGAATTGCTCGGCCAGCTGATGGACCGCCGCGCTTGCGACATCGGCATTGACCGGCGCAATGGCCGCGCCACGCTGCCGCAGGCCGTTGCGCACGGCCACGGCGACCTTGTCGGCGTAGTCGCGCAGCTCTTGCGGATTCCTGCGCCAGGCATCCTGGACCAGATCAACGAAGCTCGTCAGCCCCGTCATTTTCTGCCTGGTCGTCGAGCCCGGCACCTCGACCTCTTTATCGCGCGGCGGGAAATAGGTGCCGCCGATGATCGGCCGCGCCTCGGGCGTGAGAATCATGGTCAGTGGCCAGCCGCCGCTGCGCCCCATGGTCTGGAGCGCCGTCATATAGATGTGGTCGATATCGGGGCGCTCTTCACGGTCGACCTTGATGCACACGAAATTCTTGTTGAGCGTCGCGGCGATCGCTTCGTCCATGAAAGACTCGCGCTCCATGACGTGGCACCAGTAGCAGCTGGAATAGCCGATCGACAGAAAGATCAGTTTCTTTTCCGCGCGGGCCTTGGCCAGCGCTTCGTCCCCCCACGGATACCAGTCGACGGGATTGTGGGCGTGAAGTAACAGATAGGGACTGGTTTCCTTGGCCAGCCGATTCGTGGCACGTGCGCTCGCCTTGGCTTGCCCGGCCTTGGCGACCGGCGCATCGTCCGCGCGCGCCGTTGCGACCAAGGCGAATGAAAGCAATGAACAGCCGAGGGCAAAAATGCCACGACGGCGACGCCCGCTACGGATTGCCGGCGTCGTACGCATCATGCGTCCTTCACAGGCCCAGTTCCTTCATGAACCGCGACATCTCGGAATCGCCGGCAGGGCCCTTTTCCTCGCCGAGTTTCAGCTTGCTGCCGGCGTCTTTCGCGGGTTCATCCGGACCTTCTGCGGTCACCTCAGATTCGGCCAGATCGAACGTCATGGCGTCTTCGTCCGCGGCTTCGGCGGCAGGCGCCGCTTCGGGGGCTGCTTCCGCGGGCGACTCTTCGAGGTCTTCGAGCGTGAAGCCAAGATCATCACCCGCTTCGCCGGATTCGGTGCCCGCGGCCGCCGGCTCCCCGAGATCCTTGAGATCGAATCCCAAATCGTCGTCCAGCAAATCATCGAGCGAATCGGCCGATTTTTTGGCCGCCGGAGCACTGCCTTCGGAAAGACTGTCTCCGGAAAGACTGTCATCGGAAAGATCGAAGTCAGCGACCGCGTCGTCACTGTCGGCCGCCGCAACAGCCGGCGCCGGTCCGTTCGGTTCTTTCGCCGCAGATGCTGGCTCGGCGGGGGCCGCGCCCAGATTGCCATCCGCTAGGTCCGCTTCGCCCAGATCATTAAGGTCGAACTCGACGCTCAAGTCGTCGTCGAACGAGACTTCTTCGTCGGCGGCCGCAGCCGGCGCTACGGACGCGGCCTGTGCCGGCGCGGGCGCCTCGTCGGCGATCGCCTCTTCCGCGCTCTCGTCGCTACCGATCTCCGCCGGCATATCAAGCTCGGCGAGATCGCTGACGCTGAACTCCTCGAACTCCAACTCGCCGGGAGTGTCCGAGGGCTTCGCAGTTTGCGTAATTGTCGCGGGAGCCCCTTCTTCCGCCGCTCCAATATCTCGGGTAGCTTCTTCGGCCGTGTTGACCATTGCAGTTGCGGCCGTGGCGATGCCAGCATCGGTCGCTGCGCCATTGGCCGCGGGCGCGGGTTCGTCCGAACTCATGAACGAATCAGCCGGCTCATAGTCGGCGCGGAAGGTCAGGGGGCCGATGGTCAATGTATGCCCCGGCTTGACCATCGCCTCCTTCTTGATCGGAGCGCTATCGACCAGCGTGCCATTCCGCGAGCCGGTGTCACGGACGAATAGCATGCCGTGCCGTTCGAATAGTTCGCAGTGCCGGCGGCTGACGGTCTTATGGGCGATCATCAAGCCAGCATCGTGCGTGCGGCCCACGATGGTGGGCAACTTGAGGCGGATTTCAGCCTTATCCGCCTTACCTGCAACGAGAACTAATTTCGGTCGCATGCCAGGTGTCGCTCCGCTGGCCAAGGGCAATCGGGCAAGGGTCGCTGCGCGCACAATGTTTGCGTCGCAAACCCTTACTATAAATGGACAAAAACCCGACCGCAACTATTTCCTGCAGTTGTTTCGCAAGGGCCGGAAGTACGTGCAGCGGGCCGAGGGCGTGGGTAACGCGCGCGTGGGACTTACGAGCGGCTTGTCGTCGCTGCGGAGCCTTCGCGAGCCGGCGTTCGACGATTATGACGAATACGACTGCAAGTCGTTGCCAGCGTGTCGTTCGACCGAGGTTCAACTGCCCTTGCATGGTACCTAGTCGAATCTATAATCCGTTGGTCCCAGGGGGATTACGATCCAGTGGCGCGTGCCTCAACGGGCGCTTTTGGGTGTGTCCGCGCGGGTGTAGCTCAGTTGGTAGAGCACGACGTTGCCAACGTCGTTGTCGTGGGTTCGAATCCCATCACCCGCTCTTGTAGTAGCATTCTTGAGGGCAAGATCGACGAACGAGTCCCGCGTGGCCTTCGCCGCGCCGGTGGCGATTTTGCCGCAGACCAGCAAGTGTTGCCCAGCAAGTCACCTGTTGACAATCGAGGCGTCATGTCCGAGAGCGAGGATGAAGTACGGGGCGAGGAAGCAGCCGGCGGCGCGGAAGTGTCCGGTGAGGCGCCAAAGCTGAATCTCGGCGTGCAGGTCGCCAAGAAAAGCGCGTGCGAGCGCCACGTGACGGTCACCGTTCCGCGCGAGGACATCGACCGCTACTTCGATAATTCTTACTCGGAGCTGATGGGCAAGGCCGAGGTGCCGGGCTTTCGTCATGGGCGCGCTCCCCGGAAGTTGGTCGAAGCACGCTTCCGCAAGGACGTCGGCGACCAGGTGAAGATGTCGCTGCTCATGGACAGCATGACGCAGATCTCCGAGGACGGCAGCCTGTCGCCGATCAGCGAGCCCGATTTCGATCCCGTGGCCGTGTCGATCCCCGACGAAGGACCGATGACGTTCGAGTTCGATATCGAGGTCCGCCCCGAATTCGATCTGCCGAAGTGGCAGGGGCTGTCGATCGAGCGGGCGACGCACGAATTCACTGATGCCGAAGTTGAGAAGCAGCTTAAGGATCTGCTGGCGCGGCGTGGCCGGCTGGTGCCCTTCGACGGCGCCGCGCAGGCCGGCGACTACGTTACGGTGAACCTGGCGTTCCAGGACGCCGACGGCAAAGAGATTTCCAGTGCCAAGGAAGAGACCATCCGCATTCGCCCGGTCTTGAGCTTCCGCGACGGCAAGGTCGAGCGTTTTGACAAGTTGATGAAGGGAGTCAAGGCCGGCGAAACCCGTGAAGGGGAAGCCAGGCTATCGGCCGACGCCCCCAACGAATCGTTGCGCGGCAAAACGATCAAAGCGGTTTTCGAAGTGCTGGAAGTCAAGAAGCTGGAGTTGCCGCAACTTACGCCAGCGCTACTTGAGGAGCTGGGCGGCTTCGGATCCGAAGCCGAGTTGCGTGACGCCGTAAAGGAGCAGCTCGAACGCCGTTTGCAATACGAGCAGCAACGCCGGGCCCGCGAGCAAGTTCTTGCGGCCTTGACGGTGGCGGCGAATTGGGATTTGCCCCCCGAATTGTTGCGTCGACAGGCGCGGCGCGAGTTGGAGCGGAGCGTGCTCGAATTGCGTCGCAGCGGATTCAGTGACTCCGAGATTCGTGCCCACGAAAACGAACTGCGACAAAACAGCAGCGTTGCCACGGCTCGGGCGCTCAAGGAGCACTTCATTCTCGAGCGCATTGCCGAGGACGAGAAGATCGAGGACCTGCCCGAGGACTACGATCTGGAGATCGAGTTGATCGCACAGCAGACCGGAGACAGCGCGCGGCGCACCCGGGCTCAGTTGGAGAAGCGTGGGCTGATGGACGCCCTGCGCAATCAAATCATCGAGCGCAAGGCGATCGACCTCATTCTCTCCCACGCCAAGTTCAAGGACGTGCCCTTTAAGATGGAGGGGACCGAGGCCGAGGCCTTGGATCAGGCAGTCGGTGGTGAGGAAGAGGAAGCAGACATCCCCGAAGCCAAGCACAGCGGCGGTGCCGAATCGTTGAAGCAGCCCCAGGAACGTGGCTGAGTTCTGGTTTATGTCGGCGTAGCGGACAGTTTAGTCGGCGTAGCGTACGGTATTTGTCAGCGTTAGGGACAAGGAAGTCCGTCAGGACGCTGTCGCCCTGGCAAGTCGTCAGGGGCCAGCATCATCTCGAACCAAAATCAGGGAAGTTTTTCGGTTAGCGGCAGTGTCCCGGTAGTATTGGCGCCCTGGCAGGGCGAAACGGTGGCCGAAGCGTCGCACGGGGCACGCGGTCGAGCGGCGTCCCGCAAGGCAACACGACAACTTGCCAGTCCGCGCCTACAATTCCTCGCTCATGGTCATCGTGCTCGAAAAGGATTATTCATGAACTACAACTCAGGCCATTCAAAATTCGAGCCCAGGGCGAGTTATCGCGACTATCAACGTCAGCGGCAGTTGACGCTGGGTGACTTGTTGCTGGAGAACCGCATCATTCTGTTGCAGGGCGAAATTCACGACGGCAACGCCAACGAATTGGTGATGAAGTTACTCTACCTGCAAAGCGAAAACCGCCGCAAAGGAATTCATTTTTACATCAATTCCCCGGGAGGCAGCGTCAGTGCCACTCTTGCCATTTACGACACGATGCAGATTTTGACGTGTCCGGTGGCTACCTACTGCGTGGGCCTTGCCGCTAGCGGGGGCGCGGTGCTCTTGGCCGGTGGTGCTAAGGGAAAACGCTACGCATTGCCACACGCGAAGATCATGATTCACCAGCCCTATGGGCAAGTAGGCGGACAGGTCTCGGATATCGAGATCCAGGCACAAGAGATTCTCAAGACGCGCGACGTTTTGAACAAGATCCTGGCCGATCACACCTCGCAACCGATCGATCGCATCGCCAAGGATACCGACCGCGATTTCTACATGAGCGCCGCGCAGGCCAAGGAGTATGGCGTCGTCGATGAGATTCTGACGAAGCCGCCAGGCGACACCAGCGACGAAGACAAGGCCGATTGACGCCAGGGCCGCAATCGCCCGTATCACAATGCACAATAAATCACAGCCAGCGAGTTTTTCCGATGCCACTGATTCCCTACGTGATTGAAAAAAGCGGCCGCGAAGAGCGGGCTATGGACATCTATAGCCGGCTGCTCAAGGACCGCATTATTTTCCTTGGATCGGCCATCAACGACGAGGTCGCCAACTCGATCGTGGCCCAGTTGCTATTCTTGCAGGCCGAGGACGCCAAGGCCGACGTGCATTTGTACTTGAATTCGCCTGGCGGCAGCGTCACGGCCGGCATGGCTATTTACGACACCATGCAATTCATCACCTGCGACGTGGCAACGTACTGCATTGGGCAATGTGCCTCGATGGGGGCTGTGCTGCTGACGGCCGGCGCCGCCGGCAAGCGCAACGCGCTTCCCAATGCCCGGATCATGATCCATCAGCCGCTGGCCGGCATGGAAGGCACGGCCGAAGAGATCATGATTCACGCCAAGGAGTTTCAGAAGGTGAAGGCCAAGCTTAACGCGATCCTGCTAAAGCACACGGGCCACCCCTTGGACAAGATCGAGAAGGATACAGATCGCGATCGTTTCATGTCGGCCGAAGAGGCTCAGGAGTATGGCTTGATCGACCGGGTCATCGAGCACATGTCGCCCGCCCAGGCGGCGGTGTAGTTGACCGTCGAAACGCGGCATCAACGCGTCTCCGTGAGACGCCGCCCGCCAATGCGTTTCGCATGATCGAAGAACAGGGCAACGGCCTCCCATCCCGCTATCAAGTCGTTGCTCTGGTAAGTTTTGCAATCCCATCAAGAACACAAGGATGTGAATCGGTAAGTGCGTTGCTAGCCCGGGACATGGATCGCCCCTTGCGCATACTCGGGGCGAATGTGTCGCGCGGCAGCGTGCGTTTTGCCGCGACATGTCTGCGGTGCCGAGTCGGCGCGACCAACTAAACTTTCCAGGAACGGGACGAGCGCTCGTCTTCCAGGACGTGCGCGCCACATCCGATTTCTGCGCGAGGCTGCACATGATCCGATGGCAGATACTGGCCGCAGTGGCCCTGGTGTGCTCGACCGGCGGTTGCCAGTTGAAGCAACTGCGCCGGGCGAATGAGGATCTGGAGCGAGAGAATTTTCAGCTCGAACAGCGGCTCGACGAGCTGACCTGGCAGCTCGAGGACGCCAAGGCGGCCCTGCAAACGTGCCAGAACTCGCTGTGTGCCACGGGCACGGGATCGTCGTCATCGCCGCGGTCCTCGTCCGATGCCGGGCCGACGAGCAAGCCACGCCGCTCGTCGATTTTTTCCAGCCCATCGCGCCAGGACGCCGGGCCAGCGGCCGTCGATACCGAGACCGAAGCGCCGCGCGTGGAATTGCCCGACGAGGAGACGCGTCCCGGCGCTCGGCGTCCGCCGCGGGCACGTGAACCCGTGCCTCGATATACCGGGCCGCCGATCATCAGCCCGCCTGACCCGCAGGTCCCTGACGGTGTGCTGCGCGAAGCACCGCGCGTCGAGGACGCGGCACAACAACGCGATCCGCGCGATGCCGACGCGGGGCGCTATGCACCAATTTCGACGCGCCCGAACGCGCCGCCGCCATCCGAGGCACCATCGTCGCCGGAAGAAGTTCTGCCGCAGCCCGAAGCGCGTGACTCCGACGCTCCTCCCTATGCGCCCATGGCAGCTCCTGGCAGCGATGCGGCGCGCACCGGTCCAGAAGACGGTCCCCGCGCGCAGTTTGCCTCGCAAACGCCACGCGTCGCGGCGCTGGCCGTGAACCCCAAGCTCACCGTGTGGCGAAAAACGACCGGCGATAAACCGGTCGACGAAGGATTGCGGGTCGTTGTCGAGCCGCGCACGGCGCAAGGACAGATTGTGCCAGCGCGTGGAATCATGGCCATTGCGGTGATCGATCCGGCGGAAGAGGGAGCGGCCGCGCGCCTAGCGCGCTGGGATTTTACGGCTGAGCAGACGGCCGAGCATTTCCAAGGTTCGGAGTCGGGCGGTGGACTCCATTTTTCTTTGCAATGGCCCCACGCGGCTCCGGCGCGAGATGACTTGCTGTTATTCGTCCGCCTGACGACCGACGAAGGTCAGCAATTCGTCGCGGAATTTGCCCTACATCCCACCTCCGCCAATACTCCCGCCGCATGGACCGAAGCCGTCGCCGAACCGCGAACCCCTCAGGCGAACTCGAGCTTGGCCAATGTGGCGTGGAAACGGGCCGTGACGCCGTTACCGCCGCCGCCTGCGACGGCGGATTCGACTCGCAGCGCTTTGCCTGCGGCGCTCGAGGCGCCGCCGTCAACTGGTGACGAGGCCGAGTCGAAGAGCGCGCCGCCGGGGCCGACCTGGGAACCGTATCGCTGACCGAGCCGCTGGACGGCCAAGTTTGTGGCGAGCCACCGGAACGATCGCACTACGATCGTCAGATCGCTTCGTTGCCACGTTCGCCGGTGCGGATGCGGATACAGTCATCCATGGGCAGAATGAAGATCTTGCCGTCGCCGATTTCACCGGCGGTCCCGGAGCGTCCGCCCTTGATGATCGCCTGGATCGTGGGTTCGACGAAGGCTTCGTTGACGGCGATCTGCAACTGCACCTTGCGCAGCAGATTGACCGAGAACTCATGGCCGCGAAAGACCTCGGTGTGCCCCTTCTGACGCCCGAACCCCTGCACGTCCATAACCGTCAGTCGAAAGACCTCGACCTCGGTGAGCGCCGCCTTGACGGCTTCGAGCCGACTGGGCTGGATAATCGCGATAATCAGCTTCATCAAACGGCTCCGCGCGGGGCATGAATACGGATTTGATATTAGCCGCGCCGTTACGGCCCCTCAAGAGCAGCGCGGGCGAGCCAGGCCTCCGTGAATGAAGATCCGGCGAGAAACGGCCGCTCGTGATTCAATACGAATTCGATGTGCGTCGCGCATGGTCAATGATCGTCAACCGGCGAACGACCGCCGGTGCGAGCACGGTCGCGCGGGTCAGCGAATGCGACTGGCGGGCTTACGAATCGGATCCTGTCGAGAGAGAAATGCCGTTACGACAGCAGGCGATTGTCAGGGCTGAAGAGACGCCCCAGCTTGGGTGAGCTAGGCGGAGCGCCCACCCAAGCCATTGGGGCATCCTTCTGGACGGACGGGAACGCGGTGCAGTCCGTTGGGTGCTATGCCTTACGAGCCGCGACAATCGCGAAATCGTTTGACATAGCAACGCTTCCATGCACTTCCACCAGGACAATCGCCGGCATTCCCTTTCTCGGCGACCGCGACATCTGAAGATTGTCAACCTGCCCCGCGACCGTTGTTTGGTTTCTGTTGCGGCGAGAAAAAGTCACTCGCGGGTGAGGGCCCTTCACCCGCGAGTCACGCATCGCACGCCCACCTCGCCTTAAGCAAGCGGTGTGCCGAAACCGGTGACCGGCGACTGGATTCGTTCTAGAGCCTTGGCCTGCAAGGGTTTTTAGAATCATTCACGACAACGCCATGGAAGCACAAGGCACGATTGTCGACGTTATGTGCCTGTCAACGAAGCACGAGGCGTCGCGCAAGCATGCAGAGTGCAAAACAGCGGGCAGAATCTCCGTTTCGATCGCGCGCGTCGCGATGATCCGGCTCGGTTACCCCCATCATGGGCGCAAGGAAAAGGGCCGCCCACGCTGAGGGAGCGTGGGCGGCCCCAAGGACGATCTCGACCCGGAACTGGAGTTAGTAGATCAGCGACACGTCGGTGCCCCAGATGAACTGCTGGCTACGGGTACCGCTGTCATACGGCAACTGGCCCGAAGCGTTGCGTGGGCCGTTGTACCAGTCCCAACGCAGGTTGGGTCGGATCAACAGGTTCTGGCTGCCACCCGGACGCCACTGCGGCCCCCAGGTCGTTTCGCAGAAGTTGCCCGCGAAACCGGGACCGACGGCGTTACCGCTCGAGTTCGGGCTGAACACGCTCGGCACGGCTGCACCGACACGGAAGCCTTCCTCGTCACGGAACCACTCGTAGCTGGCACCCCAGGTCCAGGCATTGTTGACTTTATAGAAGAGGTACTGATTCAAGCCATACCAACGAGCGGTGCGGGTGCCCGGCCCGAAGGCGGCACCTTGCACGCCCAAGTCACTTTGCGCGACCCAGGTGACCTTATCGGTAATGGGCCTGGTGTAAACCAAAGTGTGCAAGTAGCGCGAGCTATAGACGCGGCCGCCCGGCGGAGCGACAACGCCGCTGGAGTTGGCATCCGGTTCATGGCCTTGCACCCAGACCCACGCGAACGAGTCTTTGTTATCGCCCGTCCAAGTTGCTGTAGTGATCGATCCGAGGTGTGGGTTCGGACCGCCGAAGAAGCTATCCCAGCCTTGCGTAATACCGCCGCCGAAGGTCCAGTGCTCGTTGGCCGTCCAAGTGGCCAACATGCCGGAGTGAGTGAACGGCTCGCCGTATTGGAACGTGTAAGGCAGGGTGTTGAAGAAGTTGTTAATCGTCGGCACGACGAAGTAGCCTACCGGCGAATAGAAGTGACCCAACTTGACTTTCAAGTTGTTGACCGCCACTTCGCCGTAGAACTGCGGAATCGCCAGGCCCATGTACGGATTGTTGGGCGTGTTGATCTTGTTCTCGAGGCCCGCTTCGGTCGTAAAACGATAGTCCGTGCCGTACAGGAAGTCGGCGCGACCACCAAAATCCCAGCCGTCGCCGCCCGTGTTCGTCGGGCGTTCGAAGTACAGGTACTGCTGGTTCAACTGATATTGATTCGCCTGGTCTGTCCACGTGACCGGGCCGTTAAAACGATCGGCCGGATTGCTGGTGTTCCAGGTGAAGCTCTGGGTTGTCCAGCCACCAATGTTCAAGCCCCACTTCTTCGTAAAGCAGCACTCGAACAGGTGGCACATTTCCGGCGCTGCATCGTCGCCGCAGGCGTCGGCGCAACCGGAGCTCTCGCCGCAGCCATTCTTCTCGCCGCAACCGCTGGCGCAAGCGTCATTGGCAGGAGCAGCAGGTGCTTCTGCCGCGGGCGCCGCGGCCGCCGGCGGAGAATCTTCCTGTTGCGCGTAGTAGCTGTCGTATTCATAGGCGGTTGTCCGCGCCGGTGGCGCCAGCCTCTGCGGCTGCTGCGCCAAGGCGGTCTGGCCCGCGGCCAGTATCCCGGCAACGGCAAGCGCCATTGCTCGCTTGGTAAACCTCATGACCCACACTCCGTTAGTCCTGGGTTAGGAGAAAAAGCAGGGAGCCCGCCTGGCATCCTGCCGAGATCACAAATCCGTAAGTCGCCGGGCCATTACAGAGCGCGATCCGCGCGCAGTGACCGGCGATAATACTGCTATCGGAAGTGCCAACCAGAATGGTTCACGCCAAGAAATGCATATCTGGCTTGCTAGTCACGATTTACGTCGCGTCGTTGATAAGCGGTGCCGGTCGCAGAAAGTCTGCCGACGGTGCTGTCGTCTCCGGCAACCCGTGCCGGAATCGACCATGACAAAACGTCGTAGCAACCGATCCTAGATCGCCTGTGCGAAACCTGTGGGTTCGCCCCCCGACAGATGAGGATGCACGCGCGTTTCGGGATTTGGCGTTGATAGCCGCTGCTCTCCCGCGCTCAACGGCGCCTTTTGAAGGTATCGCTGTGAGACCACTTTGTGACACCTCTCCGAGAATACTCCGATCAATAGTCGTCGTCCGCAGCGAACCATGTCGGCTCCCTGGAGGAGTGTCCACTGCGCCAGGGCGAGACGTTGAGCGCCGATCGATCGATCCTCACCGTCACCGCGCCGGACTGCGACGTATTGAGCACCGTCGCGCCGCGGCGGCGATAGGCGTCTGCTACAGCAGGCCGATTCGAACGGCTGTCACCACTAATGATCGTCCATTCCGGCGTCGTCCAAGCGACAAAGCCCGGCGGATCGCTTTGCGTGCTGCCGTGGTGCGGCGCGAGCACGACATCGCAATCCAACGGGCTTTCGGCCAGCAGTTCGTCGAGTCCCGGTGACTCCAAGTCGCCCGGTAGCAAAATGCGACGGCCATAACAAACAACTTCGAGCACGACGCTGTTGGAGTTATCGCTGCCGAGCGTGCCGCGCGACGGTGGGTGCAGCACCGTCAGCAGGCAATCATCGCTGCCGTGCAACCGGTCCCCGGCGTAGATCTCGCGCAAGGGTACGCCTGCTCTGTTGATGGCGCCACGTAACTCATCGAGCGCTGCGCCGTCCCCGTCGAACATAACCGGCGACACGTAAATCGCACCGATGCGGAAACGGCGGAGCAACTCGGGAAGGGCGTTGAAATGGTCGATATCCGCATGTGAGATCACGACGGCGTCGATCCGTGTTCTCCCGCGCGACCAAAGATAGCCTGAAATGGATCGTGCCGCCGCCGCCGGAGAGCCAAGTTGTCCCGCGTCGTACAGCACGGTCGAACCATCGGGCAGCGACATTACCGCCGCGCAGCCATGGCCCACCGAGAGAAACGTGCAATCGAACGCGTCGCGCGTCGATTGGTGCAGTTGTGCGGTGATTAAGCCCACGGCTGACCAGCCGGCCAGGATTGCCACACACCAGCGTCGCGGCGGCCGCCACCGATCGCTTGCCGCCCATAATGTCAGCAACGCATAGCAGCCAACAAGCCACCACCACGACGGACCTGGCAGCCATAGATGGCTGCCGGGCACTCGATCAACGAGCGCCACGCCATGGTTTACGCATGCCAGGCAGGCGTCGCACATCCATCCCAAGGGAATCGATAGAGGCCAGATCAACCAGCCCACCGAGACGAGCACGAAGCCCGTGAACAAACCAAGCGCGATCGGAATGGCCAAGAGCGGCGTAAGCAAGAGCGATGCTGGCGAGATCAAATTGAAACGCGCGAGCACCAGCGGCATCGAGACCAGCCAAATGGTCGAGGTGAGGACCATCATCCGTGCTATTGAGGTTCCATACTTCTTGAGCATTCGTGCCGGCCAGGGGCGCGTTCGGGCGATCAGTCGCGTGAGCGGATCCTGTATGCCTTGGGGCGCCAGACGTTGCCCCAGCCAAGCCAATGTGGCGACGGCCAGAAACGAAAGCTGTGTGCCGGTGCGAAACAATTCGGCTGGGTTCATCGCGACGACCACGATTGCGGCCATAGCGAGCAAGTTGAACATGGAAACTGGCCGGCCACTGTAGAGTGCCAAACACACCAACAGCACCATGACCGCGGCGCGGACTGCCGGCGGCTCGGCATCGATCACAAGCGCGTAGAACGTCGTGATGGCCGCGACAGCAGCCAGTGCTGGACCGCGCTGCAGGAAACCGAGTTCCAATCCGCGAAATAGCAAAAAAGCCAACAGCCCGACATGTAGGCCCGAAATCGATAGAAGGTGAACCGTACCGGACTCGTAGAAGTGGCGCGTCGTCGTCGCGTCGAGCTGTTCGCGCTGCCCGAGGATGAGCGCCAGCGCCAGACCTGATTGCGCGCGGCTGAGCGAGGACCAGAGGGCATCGTCGCCGGCTCGTCGCGCGCGATCGAGCCAGCGCCGCGGCTGCCAGGTCGAACCCGGTGCGACAACTGTCACGCATTCCGGGTGATCGGCGGTGAGGCGACACAGGCGTCGGTCGGCCCGCTGGTATACGGCGAAATCAAATTCACCGGGATTTGCTGGCGGAGTTACCGCGCGCAACTGGCCGAAAATCTGCAGTCGATCGCCTGCCTTCACTCCCAGCAGATGACCGTTGACGTCGAGTGTGGTTTCGCCCGACGCATCGAGCCAGCGATCGCCGTCGCGCACTGCTGTTAATCGCAATATGAGCCGACTACGGTCCGCGGTTGTGATCGGCCGCAACGGATCGAACTCCGGCGCCGGCATGCGGCGCGGACTGGCGCGCGCGACGGCTTGCAGGCAGGTGGGCTGCGCGACGTCGGCGGCGAATGCACCAAGCTCGTCCGTCGAGTACAAAGACCAACAGGCCTGGTGCCAGGCCGCGCCGACCGCGGCGAGGGACGCCAGGAGCATCATCGACGCCCAGGCGCGACGCCCGCTGCCCCAGGCGGCGCACCAGCCGCACCACAGCACGACGGCAGCCAACCACCAGACGACGAACCGCGCCGGCGAGTAGCGATCCACCACAATTCCCGCGCAGACGGCGGACGCGACGACAACCAGCGGCTGATAAGCGCGGGGTGGCGACCGGCGTGATTTGCTCGCGGGCAAGTTCACGTTGCCGTCCTTCGAGCCAACAAGTGAGCCAGTGGGTAGGTGTCGTCAGAGTCACTGACTTTAGGCAAAGCACGGCGCGGAAGCCAGTATTCGCCGGCAAGATCGATGGCAGGAGTCGAGAGCCGATTGCGGGGGCGCAAGTGGCGATTTCGTCGGTAATCCGCTATGTTGCCACACAGCCTCAGAGGACGAAACAGTTCACTGGCGAGCGGATTTTGCGCATCTCACAAGGAGGAACAACTATGCGGCTCAGCCAAAATAACCTGTTGCGATGGGTCTTCGTGTTGGCTCTTGCACTTTGTCCGGCGTGCAATCCCGCGGTCGCGGAGAAGGGCAAAAAGGGAGTGGACAACAAAGCCGCCACAGAAGAAATTTCCCCACCCGCAGAGCCGATGCCGGTCGAAGCCAAGGCCGAGCCTGCTGCGACGGCTAAGTCCGCCGAGACGCCGTCCGTCGAAACCGCGGCACCAACGAAGATCGAAAACCCCGGGCCGGCAAAGGTCGATGATCAACCAGCCGCGGCGGCGAAGGCGCCTGCTCCTCCGAAATATCTGGCGGGCGTTCCGCTCATTCCGCGCACCGCGCTGTTTGGAAATCCTGACAAATCGAGCCCACGGATCAGCCCTGATGGCAAACGGCTGGCCTACCTGGCACCGGTCGAAGGGGTAATGAACGTGTGGGTCGGTCCCGTGGACGATCCGTCGGCCGCCAAGCCCGTCACTGAGGACAAAAAGCGTGGCATCCGCGCCTATTTCTGGGCTTATACGAACGACCACGTGTTGTACGTCCAGGATCAAGACGGCGATGAGAACTGGCACGTGTACGCCGTGAACCTGGCGGACAACAAGACGAAGGACCTCACGCCCCTGGCGAATGTCGCGGCGCAAATCGAAGAAGTCAGCGAGAGAGCGCCTGATGAAATCCTGATCGGTTTGAACGATCGGGACCAGCAGTTCCACGACATCTATCGCGTCAACATCGTCACCGGCGAGCGCCAGCTCGTCGAACAGAACAAGCAAGGGTTTGCGGGGTATTTGACGGATGATGATCTGAAAGTGCGCTTCGCCATGCAGTACATGCCCGATGGCAGCAACGTGATTCTCAAGCCCAACGGCTCGGGTGGTTGGGATGACTATATGAAGATCCCCATGGCCGACACGCTGACGACGCAGCCGGCCGGTTTCAACAAGTCGGGGGACGTACTGTATTTCATCGACAGCCGCGATCGCAACACGGGGGCCCTGACGACGATCGATCTCGGAACAGGCAAGCAAAGTACGTTAGCCGAGCATGGTAAAGCGGACGTGGCGGGCGTGATCGCGCACCCGACCGAGAAGACCGTTCAAGCCGTGGCTTTCACCTACACGCGCAAAGAGTGGCAAATCCTCGATCCGGCCATCAAGCCAGACCTCGATTATCTGGCGACGGTGACGCGCGGCGATGTGGAGATCACGAGCCGTTCGCTCGACGATCGCCTGTGGACCGTGGCTTACCTGACCGATGACGGACCGGTGAGCTACTACTTGTACGACCATGAGCAGAAGAAGGCGACGTTTCTTTTCAACAATCGCAACGACCTCGACGGCCTGCCGCTGGTCAAGATGCACGATGTGGTCGTCAAGGCGCGCGACGGCTTGGAACTGGTGTGCTACTTGTCGCTACCCAAAGGAACCGATCCAGATGGTGACGGCCGCCCCGATCAGCCGGTACCGATGGTCCTGGATGTCCACGGCGGGCCGTGGGCGCGCGACGATTGGGGCTACGACGCCACGCACCAACTGTGGGCCAATCGTGGCTACGCCGTGCTGAGCATTAATTTCCGGGGCTCGACCGGCTTCGGCAAAGAATTCGTTAACGCCGGCAACAAAGAATGGGCTGGCAAGATGCACACCGATTTGCTCGACGCCGTCGACTGGGCCGTGACGAACAAGATTGCCGCCTCGAAGCTTGTCGCCATCACCGGTGGAAGCTACGGCGGCTACGCGACGCTGGTCGGCATGACGTTGACGCCCGATGTATTTGCCTGCGGCATCGATCTGGTAGGACCATCGAACATCATCACACTTTTGCAGTCGATTCCGCCGTACTGGCAACCGCAGATTCAACTGTTCAAGGATCGTGTCGGAGATTTTACGACCGATGCTGGAAAGGCCATGCTCACCGACCGATCACCGCTGTCGCACGTGGCCAACATCAAGCGGCCGCTATTGATCGGGCAGGGGGCCAACGATCCACGCGTCAAGCAGGCCGAAGCGGATCAGGTCGTCTCGGCCATGGAGGCCAAGAAGATTCCCGTGACGTACGTGCTGTACCCCGACGAGGGGCACGGCTTTGCGCGTCCGGAGAATCGCATGTCGTTTTACGCCGTGAGCGAGGCGTTTCTGGCCGTGCATCTGGGCGGCCGGTACGAGCCCATCGGTACGGCCTTCGCCGGTTCCAGCATCACGGTGCCCGTCGGAGCTGACGAGGTGCCGGGTTTGGCGCAGGCTCTACCCCAGAAGTAACGGTGCGGGAAGGTCCAAGGTCCATCGGTCGAATCGAGGAGACTGATTATGTTTCGCGCGATCAAGCCGGGCGAACGTGCAACGCGGGCAGCGCTGTTTTTAGCAATGGTCGGCGAATTGAGCGTGCTCTCGTCGCATTCGGCGCTTGCCCAGGCGCCGGCAGCCAGCGACGCAACGCCGCCGGGCGAAGGACGCCTGTACAATCTCATGCAGCGCCCCTTCGTCGTGCAACTCCACCGGGCCGACGGCGTGAAGTGGTCCGACGGGTTTGTGATTCAACCAGGAAAATTCTACGCGGTGCGCGTACCGCGACCCGGCGAGCGCAGCGACATTATGGGGCTTTCCGGTAACGGGCAGGGATTCGTGATCGTGCGCTTCAAAGATCCCAAGCTCGGCGGCTTTCGCACGCTGCGCCTCACGGCAACGAACGCCAACACCATGAAACTCGAGCCCAACTGGTTTGCCGTTGAAGACTCGAATGGAATCATCAACCTTCTGCAAAACGCTAACTTGGCCGAGGCCAAGGCGGCCCAAGAGAACCTTTTGAAGGAACCCGCCATGACTCCCGCGGAACTGCAGAGCATGAAGCGCACGTTGCGGGCGAACTATGTGCTCACCGATTAGTGACCACGTTGCAAAGGCAAAACATTCGCGCTAAAAATCGCCGCCGACGGATCCTCGTAACATCCGCCGGCGGCGATCTCGTTTTCTTGGGCCGTTATCGACCTATGCTCTGGCGCCCGAACTACGCCGACAACGTGCGCAACCCGCGATCACGACGCCCAACCCGGCCAGCACGAGAGTCGAAGGCTCGGGCACCTTGTAATTCACGATCAGTGAGTCGCCGGTGGCCATGACGCTGAAATGGCCGATCAACGGGTTTTGGAAGCTCGAGGTATCGACCGTGAATCCCGCGGCACCAGACAGCGTTAGGCCGCTGGTAAGAACCGTCCAACTGTAATTGTGCGTTGGATCAAAATCGGGAACGAGCCCGGGCTGATTGCCAGCCGTCAACGACTCGAGCGAAATGGTGTGGGGAAGTGATCCCAACAGGACACCTGCGCCGACCGACATCAGGCTCCAGCCCGTGGTGCCACCGGCGGTGCCAGTGGCATCGTTGATGGCAATCTTAAGAATGCCGCCCGCGTTCCAAATTAGCGATCCGGCGGTGAGCGTTCCGGGGCTGTCGCCCGGGGCGAGCGTGCCGGAAAACGTCAGGCCGCCCGTAATTTGACCGGTGCCTGACACGTTGCCCGTTGAGTTGACGCCGGACGCTTGCAAGACGCCGTCGACGTGCAGCATTCCGCTGTTCTGTACCGAGAGCACGTTGATCGAACCCTGCTGGATGTCCACGGTTCCCAGGGGGCCGACACTGAGATGGCCCAGAGCGATGCCATTTTGGACGCCGATGTTTACCGTACCGCCGTTGGTAACGGAAAGCTGGGCGGTCCCGTTAAAATTGCCGCCCAAGGAGATCAGGGATTTGGCTCCCTGGATAACGTTAAACGACGAGCCCGCTCCATCCACATCGAGTGCCCCGTTGTTTCCGGCATTGGGAGCAATAACAACCTTCTCGCTCCCCAAAAGGGCATTTACGACCGCTCCGTTTTGGACGTGAACTGCGCCTTGAAAAATATTGAAACTTCCATTGTTGCCGTCGGTGAAATTCCCTGTCGTGCCGGCTCCATCGAAGGTCAGGTTATTGTTGTTGTTGATATTGCCGCCGACCCCCAAGGCAAGTTGAGAGGCGCTCAGCGTTGCTCCGTTTTGCACCGTGACGGACGCCGTTGCGCCGCTGCCATTGCTTCCTAGTGTCAAAAAGCCATTCGGCACCGACAGACGGGATCCGGCCCCATCGACGGTTACCGTTCCCGAAGAGCCGCCGGTGACCGCGACCCCCACGTTTCCCAGAGTGACCTGCGCGCCCCCCGTGACGGAGAAGCTGCCGGTTCCGGCGTTGCCCACGGTGGCAGAACTGATGGGATTGTTGGTCGCAGTCGAAATGAGGGACGACGTGGCGCCGTCGATCGTCAACGAGCCATTCGAGCCGGCCACATCTCCGATGATGAGGGGCTGGCCCTGGGTATCCAGCTTTCCGCCGCCGGTGATCGAAAACTTTCCGGTACCGCTTTCGCCGATGAAAAGTGAGCCGTTGGAATTACCCAGTTGGTAGGAAGAGCCGGCGCCGTCGATCTTCATCGTGCCGTTTCCACCGCTTTGAAAGCCGAGATAGACCGGTGCTCCTACCGACCTGCCGGTGGCGCCGGCGGTGAAATCCATTTCACCTGTGCCGCCGTAGCCTACATAGAGCTCGTGGCTATCGTTCGAACTCGTACCGTTGGTCCAGGTCGATCCGGTGCCGGTGACCGAAAGCGTTCCTTGCGAGCCGGCCGCGTAACCGATGTACTGCTTTGTGAGCGAGTTCCCCGCGGCTCCGTTCTGAATCGTGACACTGCCGGTTCCACCATAGCCCAAATACGTATCAAACCAGGTCGATTTTGCCCCCGAGGCGGTGACGGTGCCTTGCGACCCGGGTTGGTTGCCGACGTACGTTGCGCCGGCGCCGCCGCTGAAGACGTTGACCGTGCCGGTTCCGCTGCCACCGATGCTGCCCGTGCCGAAGAAGGTGCCGCTGGGGCTGGAGCCGTTGACGATAACGGTCCCCGTGCTGCCGGCCGCGTTGCCGACCGCACCGTTTTGACCGGCCAATTCTCCGAGCAGAAGCGTAACGTTGCCGACGTCGCCGGAGGTATTGCCCACAATCACGGTGTTGGCCATCGAATCGATCGTGGGGATTTGGAACGTTACCGTGTCGTTATCGACTTCGATCGCGTTAATGTCGAACGCAATCAACGACGGTGTTGACACGGTGTAACCGCTCGACCCGAGATTGTAGATGGCGCTATCGCTGATGGTCTGAGGAACGCCGACAGGGCTCCAGTTCGTGGCCACCGTGGGATCTCCCGAGACCGGCGCCGCCCAGAAAAAATCGGTTGCACGAGCCTGACGGGCAAGCACAAGCAGCCCGAAGAGAATGGCAACAAATGCCGAAATCGTGCGCGAAGCCGCGCGGTCACGGACGCGTTGAGTGCGTTGCATTAGTCGATCTCCCTGTCCAATGAATGTCGAATGATCGGATAACATGCGCGAGGCGTCGTGCCCTCGCCGATCCGTCACGCGGATCGGGTTGTCCCGAAGAGCGCCGAGAAACGGTGAGGACCGTCTGCAGAAGGTCGCAACTTGCCTGGGACCTCAGGGGCCCGTGCGTGGGCGACGAGCGGCTGTCGACAAACAGAAAACAGGATAAGAGCTAAGCGAGCCGGTCCCGACGCGAGTTGCCTGCGAACGTTCTTTGGTTTTCTGGCGCTAAGATTGCTCCCACGTCAGTAGCGTTCTCCACGGGTGCACAAGGCAGCGATCGGCATTTGCATGGGTGCTGCACGAAGGCCCATGGCGCGGGGACCATGTCGCCAACGTCCCGTGTGGGCTCGCCCCGGATGAAGAAAATAAAGTGGGACGAGCGGGACCAGGCTGGTGCGACAATTCGGGCGGTGCGAATGGCACCGCAGCCGCGCAAACAAATTGGATTCGTCGGCAAAAAAACTGCTGCTGCGCCACAAAGGGCGCAGCGCAATCACCGAACGTTAGAAGTGCCTCATTAGCGTACTCCGCCCGCAACGCGCTCTGTTCCGCAAAGCGCGGCGCCGCAACCATTCGGCCACGACGTTACCACCCGGAAGTGTAGAAAGGCCGCCGGACGAACGCAACAAGATTTTCCCAAAAAGTAATCTTCCGACTTCGGCTAATACTCAAACAGGGAGAGAGCCTTGTGTATTTCCGGGGAATTGCACGTCCAGCCAACGCGAGGATTAGCGGTTCCACCGATCGAATTCGGCCGTGATGGCCGCGGCATCGGCGATTGGCTCGCGGCAGGCGAAGTTTTCGCAAACGTACAGGACCGGTTCGCCACCATTTTCTTGTCCAGCGCCCGCCATGCCTTTGCCCTCGAACAAGGGGGCGAGAACCGCGCCTTGGTGTTCGGTCGGGCGAGCGGCCACGACCTTGGCGGGCCAGAATCGTCGCCGCAAATCGGCCAACACATTGCTAACCGCTGCGCTACGCGAATCGCCGATCAGGACTAGCTCGGGAGTCGGCCCTTGCGCGAAATCAAACGCGATCAGCATCTGCGCCGTGGCCATTGGGTGCTTTTGCATCAGATCGGCGAACAGCCGTAGCGTCTTGTCGGCCGCTTCCAGGTAATCCGTCCTGCCCGTCAACTTGCCCAGGCGTAATAGCGCCGTGACGGCCATGGCCGTGGCGCTGGGAGTGGAACCGTCCTGGATCTCGGCCGGCCGGGCGACCAGCGTCTCGTGATCGTCGGCGGTGAAGAAAAAGCCACCACGCGCCCGATCGGCGAAGCGAGCAAGAATAATATCGGCAAGGACGACTGCTTCGGCAATCCAGCGTTCGTCGAAGTCGGCTTCGTACAACGACACAAGCGCATCGGCCAGGCAGGCGTAATCGTCCAGGTACCCATCAAACCGCGCGGCGCCGTTGCGGTACGCGTGCAAAAGACGGCCATCGTCGCGCCGCATGCGCTCAAGAATAAAATTTGCCGCCTGCGCAGCGGCCGCGACATACGCAGGCACTCCCAGCGCAGCGCCGGCTTGCGCCAGCGCCGCGATCATCAGCCCATTCCAATTCACGAGAACCTTGTCGTCGAGCGCCGGCGCCACGCGTTTGGCGCGAGCGGCCAGCAATTGCTTGCGGCTGTTGGCTAACTCTTCCTCCAGGTCATCCGGTTCGCGATGGAGGACACGTGCGCACTGATCCAGCGGTTTCGGGCGGTTGAGGATGTTGCTCGCTTCGAAGTTTCCGGCGTCGCTGACGTCGTAAACGCAACAAAAGGTTCGCGCGCGATCCGTGCCGAGAACTTCCTCGACCTCGGCCGGCTTCCAGACATAGAACTTCCCCTCTTCGCCTTCGCTGTCGGCGTCCTGCGTGCTGCGAAATCCGCCGGCCGGATCGCGCATTTCGCGCAGCACGTAATCGAGTGTTTCGCGCACGACCTGGGCGTAACGTTCGTCGCCGGTCGCCTGAAAGGCTTCGATATAGCACGAGGCCAAAAGCGCGTTGTCGTAGAGCATTTTCTCGAAATGGGGAACGAGCCAATGATCGTCGACCGAGTAGCGGTGGAACCCGCCCCCCAGATGATCGTAAATGCCGCCGGCCGCCATCTTGTCGAGTGTCAGCCGCACCATGTCGAGCGTTTTCGCGTTGCGGTCGCGTTGCCACAGTCGCAGCAGCAAACGCAGGTCGATGGCGTGCGGGAACTTGGGCGCGCCGCCAATTCCGCCTTCGCGGGGATCGAACAATCGCGCCAGCTCGCCTTGGGCTGCGGCGAACGCCGCCGCCGTCGGAGCCTCGGCGGGCACAGCTAATTGCGTCATCGAAGTTAACTGATCGGTCAGTCGTTGCGCGGCGCTGGTTACCTCCGTACGGCGGTTTTTCCAAGCGTCGAGCACAGCGGCCAGTACCTGGTCGAAGCCCGGCATGCCCATGCGCGCATGGGGCGGAAAGTAGGTGCCGCCGTAGAACGGCTTCAACTCCGGCGTCAGGAATACCGACATCGGCCAGCCGCCGCGGCCTGTCAGCATCTGCACGGCGCTCATATAGATTTGATCGAGATCGGGACGCTCCTCGCGGTCGACCTTGATCGATACGAACCCGGCATTCAGCTGTGCGGCGATCGCCGGGTTTTCAAAGCTTTCGTGCTCCATGACGTGGCACCAGTGGCATGCCGAGTAGCCAATCGACAGAAAAATCGGTCGATCGTCTTGGCGAGCCCGTGCGAGCGCCTCGCTTCCCCACGGATACCAGTCGACCGGATTGCCCGCATGCTGCAAGAGATAGGGACTGGTTTCATTGGCCAGGCGATTGGGCATCATGGACACTCCTGCGAGAAAGCCAGACGCATGCGGTCAGGCCATTGAAGGCACGACCGCGAGCCGAAGCGAGCAAATCGTGGGCCGGAGCAAAGACGCCGGCTTAGCACGCGGTGACGTGGAACGTGCCGCCTTATTTGAACGAATGCCCGGCGTCCGGGTAAGTGCCGTCGCGCACTTCTTGCTGGTAGCGCTTGGCCGCCTCTTGAATATCGCGCCCCAGGTTGGCGTAGGTCTTAACGAAGCGCGGCAGGTAGCCGCTGGTGATACCCAGCATGTCGTTCACGACCAGCACTTGTCCGTCGCAGCCGGGCCCGGCGCCGATGCCGATCGTGGGAATGGCTAGCGCCTTCGTGATCCGCTCGGCCATGCCCATAGGGATGCACTCCAGCAGTACCGCAAAGGCTCCGGCGTCCTGGGCGGCTTGGGCATCAGCGAGGAGCTTTTCTTCGTCGCGCTGGACCTTGTATCCCCCCAGCACGTTCACGCTCTGCGGTCGCAGGCCACAATGCGCCATCACGGGAATTCCGGCTGATACCAGGGCCCGGATCGTGTCGGCCTGCTCGGCCCCCCCTTCCAGTTTGACCGCTCGGCAATGGGTTTCCTTGAGGATGCGACCGGCCGACTCGACCGCCTTGCAGGCCCCCAGGTGACACATCGGGAAAGGGAGGTCGACGATAACCAGGGCTCGTTTGACAGCCCGCCCAACCATCTCGGCATGGTAGATCATCTGGTCCAAGGTGACGGCCAGGGTCGAGGGGTGCCCCTGCACGACCATCGACAGGCTGTCCCCTACCAGGATGGCGTCTATGCCTGCCTCGTCGAGCAAGGTCGCCATCGCGTGGTCATAGGCCGTCAATACGCAGATCTTCTGACCAGCGGCCTTCATGGCCACGAATTGCGTCACGGTCATCGGGCCGGCGCTTGTACTCATGAGCAACTTCGAACCTGGAAGGGCGGGCAGTGGACGCAATCAACCCCATGGAACAATTACCACAGGCGTCGTTGGCATTGTTACGGTGGTCGCCCTAGCTGACAACCGCAGTCAAGCGCGCCGTCCTTGCGCACTGGATGCGATTTCTGCGTTCGGTCTGGTTTAAAGGGAGGGCATGACCAAGGAACGTAAAAGCATAGGTCGCGAGGAAAACCGCGGCAAAACGCCGCATTTCTGCGCTGCAGCGGCAAGGCCTGTTGCCGTATCCAGCCCGCGACCCGCTCCATCGGGTCCGACGGATGGGGTAGCAAAACAGTTGGCGTTCGACCGCCGAGACGATATCGTGGCAAAGAGGGAAGGGCGGCTGAGCGAGGGCAATGGAAGAGATGAGTTCCAGGGGGGAGAGGTGGCGAATATGACGCGCTCGACTGGTTTGATATCCGGATTTGTCCTGGCAGTGGCCGTTTGGTGCTCGGCCGTTTGGTCCTCGGGCGAGGCCCGTGCCCAATACAACAATGCGCAGCTCAATCGCAAGGCGCAACTCTTGCAACTGCCGGTCGTCGACCTGAAAGGGACGGTCGAGCAGGTTGGCGCCGACGGAATGACCATCAAATGCGAGGGGCAATCGTTCCTGCTGGCGGTCGATCCGTCGCATACGAAGATGGTATGCAGCGGGACGGCCGAGCGCTCTTACCTGAAGCCCGGCGTCATGGTGCGCTTCGAGGGTGAATTCGATCGCCGCATGCAACTCAAGGGAGGGCCGCTGGAAGAGGTTTGCGTCGTCACTCCCTCGGAGACCTCGCAGCCGGGCATTCACACAGATTCGGAGGGTGGTTCCGGGGGCGAGGGGGACGAGTACGAGCGACGTCCCAAGCAACGCGGCGCCAGTGAAAACTGCGTCGTGATTGGCGTGATCAAGTTGATCAAGGACGGCCAGTTGCAGGTCGTGGCCGATGGCAAGCCAGTAAAGGTCCCGTTAGCCGACGACGCCGAGATCAAGGTCGAGGTCGACGACTATTCGCTGGCCGCTGCCGGCGATGAGATCGTCGTGCGCGGCCGCACCGTGCAGCCTCCGCAAGGACAGCAGGCGGGGCAGGTCTTTGGCGAGGACGTGGCCATCACGCTGTCTCAGCCGCTGGAATCGACCACGAAGGCGCCGGCCAGGAAAAAGAAATCTGGCAAGGGGGCCCGGCCGGTCAAACGGGCCGTCGATCCGGATAATTTCGAGTAGCGCCTTGGAATAGCGCTACGATCAGATTCCCATCCGCCCCAGGGCGTCGATGATGCTGCCGACGATGCCGGCCAACGTGGGGTGAGTGGCTTCGAATACGCGCTCGGCGCCACCCAGCCGCGCGAGGATCGATTCTTGCCTGAGCGCCCTTAGCGGCCCGGCCGGAGAAGCGGACCCGGCGGGCGGCTTTTCCTCCAGCAGCGCCTCGATGTCCGAGGCGACGCCCTGCAGCAGCGCTCGGTTCTCGGCACTGAGGTCCGGAGCGGCGCGCAACTGCTCTTGGAGTCGGCTGAGTGTTTCCCGCAAATTACTCGACGCTTCCGTCATGGTCGCTCCGGAGCTCTAGTCGCTGAACGGACGCGTTCCCACTCGTTCCATTGACCCCAAGATTACGGCTGTTGACGCTGCGGAACAAGTAGCAGCGCGTCGGAAAACGGATGTCGGCTCGCTTGCATCCTCGGCCACCGGTTGGATCAGTCCTTTCCAGGAATTCGCCTTGGTCGAAACTGGGCTGCCGACCTATAATCTCCGCGTCCCGGGGCACTTCGAATGGACCGGCAAGCCACGTCGATGAAAATCGTGGCACGGCGCCTCGCATGGAGCGTAGTGTGCCCCTTTCAACAGCAAGGAATGCGCCATGTTTCGCGTCCAGGACGTTCTCGATCTCCACGAAAGCACCGTCGCTCTCTGGCACCAGCAGGATATTCACAACCCGTATCATGGGTTCTTGCAGCTGGTGTGCGAGCAACACCGCTTCAATTACTTGCTGTGGCACGAGGAAGATATTGCCCGCAGCCCGGACGTGAGCGACGCCCGGATTGCCGAGGTCAAGCGCGCCATCGACCGGTACAACCAGCAGCGCAACGATCATATCGAGCGGTTGGACATGTGCTTCATGGACTGGCTGGTGCGCGAAGGGATCACGCCGCAAAAGGGAGCCCGCCTCAATACCGAGACTCCCGGCAGCGGCATCGATCGACTGTCGATCCTGTCACTGCGCCTTTACCACTTGCAGGAGCAGATCGACCGTGCGGACGCGACCGAAGAGCATCGCCAGAAAGCCGCCGATCGCCAGGCGGTGTGTCTGCGGCAGCGCACGGATCTCTCGGGCGCGCTTGCAGAATTGGTCGACGATATCGCGACCGGCCGCAAGCGCCTGCAACTGTATCGGCAGATGAAAATGTACAATGACCCGACGATGAACCCGTACCTGTACGGCGCGAAGAAGGTTGCGTAGCCGCTTACGCTGCCTTGGCCCGACGTCCCAGCACACCTTGGCATGCCCGCGCGACGTCTTCGACCGTGATCGCGAGCATCGATTCGGGACCGGCCTTGCGGCGGCCATGCCGTGTAGCGTTGGGCGCTATTTTCTGCACGGCCACGTGGCCCATGCCGTAGGGCCCGTTGCGCTCGGCGGGCATTGGTCCAAACAGAGCGACGCAGGGCGTTCCCACGGCTGCTGCCAGATGCAGGGGGCCCGTGTCGCTGCTGACAAACAATCGCGCCCTGCGAATAAGGGAAGCCAGCTCAGTGAGCGTCGTGGGGGGCGCCATCAGAGCGTGACCTTCCGAAGCCGCGGCGATCGATTCTGCCATCGCCCGTTCCTTCGCCCCGGCCCATACGACGAGGCTCGGCAATCCGTGATCGTGCGCCAGGCAACGGGCCACGGCGGCGAAGCGCTCGGTCGGCCACAGCTTCGAGGGCCAGCCGGCGCCCGGGTTGATCATAACGAAGCCAGAGGTCAGCTCGGCCGTACGGACGATCTGATCGGCCCGCGAGTCATCGAGCGCGCTGCGTGGAATGTCGAATTTCACCGCGGGAGCCGTAATGCCCAGCGGCCGGAGCAACTCCAGGTTGCGATCCACCACGTGCTTGCTAGCAGGCTCGATCAGCACGTTGTTGAAGAGCGTGCTGAATTCACGGCCGTCGACTCCCTTCATGCCAATGCGCGTCGGCGCACCTGAGAGCCAGGCCGCGATGCCGCTTTTTGTCAGGCCCTGCACGTCGATGGCCACGTCAAAACGAAGCTGACGTAGCTTGCGCCGCAGTTGCCACACTAGCCGCGGCGATTTGAGCCAGCCGCGCGGGACAATCACCAGCTCGTCCAGGGCGGAGTGCTCGCGCAGCAGATCGCCCGACCGTCCCTCGACGACCCACGTCAGAAAGGCCTTCGGCATTCTCTCCCGCAGCGCGCAGACAACCGGCAAGGCATGCAAGCAGTCGCCGATGGCACTGAGGCGTACGATCAAAATGCGGGGGGAAGCATCCAGCATTTCCCTTTTTCCTCCGTGATTGCCGCGTTTTGGCGTGGCCAGGCGGGAATTTATAGCCCGAGGGTCGGTCGACGGCCAATAGAGCTTTGCCAGCAGACCCTCGGTCGGCAGCTATCCCGCGAGCGGACCCGGCTGCGGCCGCCACCCTCCGTTCCCCACCACTGTGCGGTCCGGCGGGCCGCTTGCTATAGTGGTCCTGGGAAAGCAAGGTGGCCGCTCGCTGCTGCTTTCTAACATCGGCCGTTCCTGGCAAAGTTTTCCGTAATTACGAGATTTTCAGACCGTGAAAACGATTCATCGCTCGTTCGTCGTGTTGGCCGTCTGCTCGTTGTTCACCTCACCGGCCGTGGCGCTGCCGCCGCCGCGCGAAGGTGAAATACGCTTCGAGACGACCGACAAGGAGCCGGCGGTCGCCAAGATATTTCAGCTCGAGCCGCATACATTCCACTTTCAGCAGGAATTCCAGAAAACGGCCTCGACGGCGTTTGAAATCTCGCTCGTGACGTTTCCCTCGCCCGTTGTCACTGCGCATCCCGAGAACAACACGGTTCATTGCGAGTATTTTCGTTGTTTGGCGCCGGGCAAGCATCCGGCCGTGATCGCCTTGCACATTTTGGGGGGCGACTTCGATCTGTCGCGCTTGTTCTGCCGGCAATTGGCCCAGAACGGGGTGAACGCGCTCTTCTTGAAACTGCCGTACTATGGTCCGCGCCGTCCGGAGGGGGTCGAAGTGCGGATGATCAACGATGATCCCCAGCAGACCGTTAACAATATGCGGCAAGGAATTCTGGACATTCGCCGCGGCGCCGCCTTCCTGGCCGGGCAGGACGATGTCGACAAAAACCAGCTCGGCGTCTTCGGGATCAGCCTGGGGGGGATCACGAGCGCCCTGGCCAGCACGGCCGAGCCGCGTTTTCAGAAAATCTGCTTGATGCTAGCGGGCGGCGACATGGCTAAGATCGCTTGGGAGTCGCCCGAGGTAAAGGACGTGCGCGAGCGCTGGCTAGCGCGTGGCGGCAAGAAGGAAGATTTCTACGACATCATCAAGCAGATCGATCCGGTCACCTACGGCGATCAGGTGCGCGGACGCAAGATCCTGATGCTCAACGCAACGCACGACGAGATCATTCCCAAGGTTTGCACCGAATCGCTGTGGCATGCCTTTGGCGAGCCCGAGATCGTCTGGCTCGACGCCGGACACTACTCGGCGATGCGTCATATCTTCGACGCCCTGGGCCGGGTCACGAAGTTCTTCCAGGACGACTCGCGGAAAAGCGCGGCGAAATAAGCCTTCGAGGCGAACGGATAAAACCTCGCTGGCGCTTCGGGCTAGTAGGTGGGGGAAAAACCCGAGGGTGTGCCATGCTTTTTCGCCGGAGGCGAATCAGCATGCAAGCCGTGGCCTTCACCCTGTATTCTTCAGTCCGGAAGCGATGCCGTTGACGCTTTCCAGGCACGCGGTCAGCAGTTCGCCGTGCGGTTCTTCGCCCGCGCGCAGGCGTTTGAGCAGCACCAACTGAATGAAGCTCAGCGGGTCGACGTAAGGATTGCGCCGATCGATCGATCCTTGCAGCACCGGCACATTATCCAACAGGCGCTGCTGGCCGGTGATCTTCAGCACGAAGTCGACCGTGGCGTGAAATTCGGTTTCGATGCGGCGATAAATGTCGTCGGCCAGTGACTGGTCCGGAACCAGGTCAGCATAGAGTCGGGCGATGGTCAAATCGGCCTTGGCCAGGATCATCTGCGTGTTGTCGATCAACGTTCGCCACAGCGGCCAACGTCGATACATGTCCATCAGTTGCCCGACATCCCCGCCGTGATCGAGCAGAAAGTCACCCACGGCGCTACCGAAGCCGAACCAGCCAGGCAGCGTGTGCCGGCTTTGCATCCAACTGAATACCCAGGGGATAGCGCGCAATTGATCGATGGTCCGCGTCGTACCGCGGAAGGCCGGCCGCGAGGCGATCTTCAACTGGCTGATCTCGCCAAATGGCGTCGCGTGCTCGAAGTAGGTGAGGAACTCGGGCGTTTCGTAGACCAGCTTGCGGTAATGGCGCGAGGCACTGGCGGCCAATCGCTCCATGGCCCAATCCCAACTCGGATCGACTTGTTCTTCTTCGGGAAAGCTGGCGAGCAGGACGGCGTTTATCAATTGTTCCAGGTGCCGATCCGCGATTGCCGGCCGGCCATAGCGGTCGGCGATCATTTCGCCCTGTTCGGTAATGCGAATCCGACCGTTCACCGCGCCGCGCGGCTGGGCCAGGATCGCCTGGTTGGCCGGGCCGCCGCCGCGTCCGACCGATCCGCCACGGCCGTGGAAAATCTGGATCGTGACGCCGGTGCGGCGCATCAACTCGCCCAGGTCGCGGTGAGCCTTGTAGATCGACCAGCACGACTGCAGGAAGCCGGCTTCCTTGCTCGAGTCGGAGTAACCGAGCATCACTTCCTGGATATTTCCGCGCAGCTCCAAATGACGGCGATAGACCGGCTGGCAGAGCAGTCGCTGCACGAATGGCACCGCGCCGCGCAGCGGATCGAGCGATTCCAAAAGTGGAACGATCTGTAGCCGACTGATTTCGTCGGCCGGCCGGAACAGCCGCGCCTCGCGCGCGAGCAACAACACTTCCAGCATGTTGCCAGGCTCGCTCGTGCCGCTGGTGATGTAGGTGTCGATGGCCTCGCTGCACTGCCCTTCGAGGATAGCGGCAATGGTGCGGAAGGTTTGCACGACTTCGCGCGTCTCGGGCGTGAACGGCAGATCGACGGGAACCAGCGGCCGGTTCTGTGAAAGCTCGCCTTCCAAGAGCTCGAACCGTTCATTCGGCGTGAGCTTCGAGTAGCGCGGGCAAACGCCGGCCCAATTGAAAATCTCGTCCAAAGCCCGACTGTGTCGCGTGGCGTGCTGCCGGACGTCCAGTGTCAACATGTGCAGCCCGAAGACGTCGACCTCCCGTGTCAGGTCGCGGACCAGGCCCGCAGCGAGGTGCGAGACGCGCGACACCTGCAGATCGTCGGCAATCAGCGTGAGGTCGGCACGCAACTCGGCGGGCTCTCGATAGATGCCCGGAGCCGCCGGCGCCGCATCACCGTACCAGTCGGGCGCGTTTTTCTTGAGGTTGTCAAGGGTGCGCTGCAATCGGGCGACGATGTAGCGACACTTTTGCCGATACGGCTCCAGATCTCCCGGCCGTCGCGCCTCCGGTAATAGCACCTCGTCAGCCGCAAGCGAGGCGACCAGCTCGGCGCCGGGCTCGAGAAAATGCCGCGAATGGCTCAGCCGCCGGCCCAGCTCGCGTACCTGTCCCAGGTAATGCTTGAGAATCGTTTCCTGGTGCAGCCGTACGGCCTCGCGCGTGACTTCGGGAGTAACGTGCGGATTACCGTCACGATCGCCGCCAATCCAGGAGCCGAACCGCAATAGCGGCGGTATGGCTTGCTTGTCATCGGGGAATGTCCGCTCGAGCGCTTCTTCGACGTCGCGATAAACGCGAGGCACGGTCGCGAAAAGCGTCTCGCTGACCAGGCCTAGTCCATGGCGGATTTCGTCGAGAACGGTGGGCCGCTCATTGCGCACGATATCGCTGAACCAGCAAGCCTCGACCTCGGCCGTAATTGCCGCGAGGGCCTCGGCACGCTCGCGAGCGAGTAATTGGCAATACTCCAAACGATCGAGCTGGCCGGCGATCGCGTCGAGCTTTTCCAGGATGGTGCGTCGCCGGGCCTCACTGGGATGCGCCGTAAACACCGGGCGGATCAGGGCTCGACCGAGAAGCGCCGAAATCTTTTCTGTTGCAAAGCCTCGATCGCGCAGGCGGCACAGCGCCATTTCCACCGATTCGGGCAGTGGTTGCCCCGGATTCTGTTCGGCCCGATTGCGAAGCGCGCGCACGCGGGCCTGCTGCTCCGTGAGATTGATGAGGTCGAAATACAGGCTGAAAGCTCGCGTTAGAGTGCGCAAACGGCGCAAGTCGAGCGTCGTCAAGCGATCGCGCAGCGCGCGCGCCGCGTCGACCGAAGGCGAGGCGCGCAATTGCTGGCCGGCGGTGCGGATTTCGTCCACCAGCCGAAAGGCTTCCTCACCCTCCAGCCGCAGAATCGTTTCGTCGAGCACTTGATCAAGCATGCGCGTGTCAAACTCCAGGCCCGGTTCGTCCAACAGCACGTCGCCTGGGACTGGCTCCTTGTGCAGGTTGAACCGGACCGCCAATTCCGTTTGGGTAATCAAGGCTTCCGACATCAAAACGTCTTCCCGTTAGTCGAGGTAACAGATGCGCTTGTTGACGTCGACGTTGACCGAGTGGTAGGGCTCGGCCAGATTGCTACGTCGGAACATCGTCTGGCGAACGTGTTCCAAGTCGTCCAGGCCGATCGCGTTGTTGAAGATCGGCAGCATGTAGTCGATTCCCATGCGCGACAGGCCCAGTCGTTCCGGGTCGTAAAAGGAAGCATGGGCCTGGCGGGCGTGAATCACGCCCCAGCGATCGCGGAAATCGTTGCCGTTGATGCCGCTGACGAAAAACCCCTTTTCGCGGTCGTACTGCAGAATCGCCACGCCGTTGACCTGCCCTTCGAGCAACAAGTCCAGGGCATGCCCACCTAGCTGCGTACCGTAGAAGGAGTCGAACAGGATCGGCCGGCCGCCACGCTGCGTGTGGCCGACTTTTCTGGTAAAGATCGCGGCCCGGGCTGATTCGTTGCGCCGTTTGCTGGTGAAATAGCTGTCTCCCATCCGCTCAATCAATATCTGCCGCAGCGCTTCGGCCGCGCCGGAAAGAATTTTGTTGCCGGCCGGATCGGTCGAATTGTGTACGGCGCCCAGTTCGCAGCCGTGTTCGTCGACAATTCCCTCGGCGCACACGATGACGACGTTTTTCTGCAGTTCGTAAAGTTCAATGACCCGTTCGACGACACGCTCAACATTGAGCGGAATCTCGGGAATGAGCACCATGTCAGGTTGCCCATAGGCGGCGCCCAGGGCCAGGTAGCCGGAGTGCCGGCCCATGACCTCGACGATGGCGATCCGCCGATGGCTCTCGGCCGTGGTGCGGATGCGCTGGACGCCGCCGGCCGAGACATATACTGCCGTGGCGAAACCGGGGGTCACATAGTTGATGATGTGGTCCAACTCGAAGCGAATACGCGAAGGAGCGCGCACGTAGCGATATCCGGGCGCAGCTTCACACGGCTCGCGTTGCCATTCGTCGGGCTCGTGCCGATAGTTGAGCCCCAAATCATTGTCGATCGTCTTGGGCGCGAGCACCGTGGGAAAGAATTCCGACAGGACCTGCATGCCGCTCAATGTGCCGTCGCCCCCAATGCAGATCAGCCCTTCGACGCCGAGCCGCTTCATTCGGTCGGCGATTTCTTCGATGGTGCCGCGATCGCGTGGGTCGACATAGTCGCGCGATGCGCCAACGATCGTTCCCCCGTAATTGGGGTTCAACTCGGGGATTGTCGTGAACAGCGGGTTGAGCCGAAGGTGTGGAACGCGCGGATTGAAGAGACTGCTGAAGCCCTTGATGAAACCGAGGACCTCGACCTTCAACTGGTTCGCGCGGACCACGGCCCCATAGATCGTGGCGTTCAAGGCCGGAGTATCGCCGCCGGCGGTGAGGATGCCGATACGTTTCATGCGTTTCTTTTGAGGGGGGCGACGTCTGCAGGGTGAAATAGCAAAGCCCGTACCATGCCCCCTCGCCTCGCCCAGCGAGGCATGTTCGAGGCAGCCCAAGCCATCGAAGCCCGAGAATCTGCGGCGCGAGGGTCGAATTCTTCGGTACGGTCGACGGGAACCACCGTCGCGCCATCTCTTTGCACGGTGAAGATTTGTGCGATGACTGCCTATGGCTTTGGCACTCGTCGGAAAGGAAGCACGAAGTCGCCAATCTCGCTACGGCCGCACTCCGCCGTCTGTGCCCGCAGCGGATGACTATTTGTTCGTTGCACGTCTAGCTTTAGGACGACGGAGCAAGGCCTTCGAAGAGCCGGAGCGAAAATGGATTTAATCGCGCGGCATGTAAAGTGCCTGGGGAGACCAAGGCGCATGGCGCGCCGCATTGCGCCTGATTCCCTTATCCTTCGGGGAAGCATCCACCATGAGCCTGCTCGATCATCCCGCCGTGGATCAAACGGCCGCGGCCAATCTAGACCCGCTCGCTATCCCCGCTCTTAGTCAACTTGCACCCGGCGTTGGCGATCCGGCGGGCACGCTGAGTAACGTCGTGCGGCTGATTCAGGAGCACTTTCAGACTGACGTTTGCTCGATTTACCTGATCAAGCCCGACCGGGCCAACCTGGTGCTCGCCGCCACCGTGGGCCTGCGGCCCGAGAGCGTGGGCCGAGTGTCGATGAAATTACACGAGGGGCTGACCGGGCTGGCGGCCGAGCAACTGCGGCCGATCGTCGTTGACGATGCGCCGCGCCACCCGAGATTCAAGTACTTCGCCGAGGCGGGCGAGGAGCCTTACCGTTCGTTCGTCGGGGTGCCGCTCTTGGACCAGGGGGTCATCCAAGGGGTGCTCGTGGTACAGACGCGCGAGCCGCGCAGTTTTTCGCGCGAGGAAACCTCGATGATGGTTGTGGCGGCCAACCAGGTCGCGCCGATCGTCAGCGAAGCGCGGACGCTCGAACAGTTTATCGCGCCGGCGTACGAGCGGATTTGGGCCTTGGCCCGTAACCTGTGGTGGAGCTGGGACCCGGTCGCCGAATCGCTCTTTCGCGAGCTCGACCCGGTACGATGGCGCGAGCTGGATCACAATCCGATCGCGCTATTGAGCGAGATCTCGATGGAGCAGCTCGAAGAGCGTTCGCGCCGGCACATGCTGCACAGCAGCCTGAACTATACCTATCGCCGTTTTCAGGAATACGTGAAGTCGGACGAAACGTGGGGCGCGGCCCATGCCGGCGTGTTGCGGGCGCGGCCGGTCGTCTATTTTTCCGCCGAGTTCGGTCTGCACGAGTCGCTGCCGATTTACTCCGGCGGCCTGGGCATCCTGGCTGGCGATCATTTCAAAAGTGCGAGCGACCTGGGCGTACCTTTGGTCGGCATGGGTTTGTTCTACGATCAGGGCTATTTCCGCCAGCACCTCACGACCGAAGGTTGGCAGAGCGAAGATTACTTGGAAGTCGACGTCAAAAAACTGCCCATGGAACTTGCGCTGGGTCGTGACCAACGTCCGATTACCGTGACCATGGAAACGCGCACCGGGCAGCTGTACGCACGCGTGTGGCGGGTCACGGTGGGGCGCAATACGTTGTACTTGCTCGATTCGGACGTCGACGGCAACGCGCCCGAGGATCGCGACCTGACCGCCCGTCTTTACGGTGGCGACCAGCGCGTACGGATTCGCCAGGAACTGTTGCTGGGTGTTGGCGGTGTGCGCGCCTTGGAAGCGCTGGGCATCGTGCCCGGCGTTTTGCACCTCAACGAGGGGCACAGTGCTTTCGCTTGTCTGGAAATGGTCCGCCAGCGCATGCAGCGCGAAGGGATCGCCTTCGACGAAGCTCGCCGCCGCGTCGCTCGGCAGGTGGTGTTTACTACGCACACACCGGTGCCGGCCGGGCATGACCGCTTTTCCGACGCGCTGATCGAAGAGCATCTTGGCCCGCTTCGCGACGGCTTGGGAATCACCTTCGAAGACCTGATGTCGCAAGGACGCGTTAACGTCCACAACCCGGAAGAAGATTTCTGCATGACGGTGCTAGCGCTCAAGAACTCGCGCCGCGCCAATGCCGTTGCTTCGCTGCACGGAGACGTCAGCCGGGCCATGTGGCAATGCCTCTATCCTGGCCGCACGGAAGACGAAGTCCCGATTGATCACATCACGAACGGTATCCACGTCCCCAGTTGGCTGGCGCCGCAGATGCGGCAACTGTTCGACCGGCACCTGGGGCCCGATTGGATCCGTCGCAGCAGCGATCCCACGCTGTGGGACAAGATCCCCTCGATCGACAATGGCGAGTTGTGGGAAACACACCAGGTGCTCAAGAGCGAGCTGATCAGCTTTGTTCGCGCGAGGGCCATGCGCCAGGCTGAGCAGCGCGGGGAGCCACGCGAGGTGATTCAGCGGCTCGGACGTGCGCTCAGTCCCGATGCGTTGACGATCGGCTTTGCCCGCCGTTTCGCCACTTACAAGCGGGCGAATCTGCTGTTCCAAGACTTGGAGCAGATCGCCTCGTTGATCAACGATCCGCAACTGCCCGTGCAAGTGATCTTCGCCGGCAAGGCGCATCCGCGTGATGTGCCGGGCAAGGAAGTGCTGCAAGAGATTGCCCGTTTTGCGAGATCGCCGCAGTTCTTCGGAAAGATCGTGTTCGTCGAGAACTACGACATCGACGTGGGCGAACACCTGGTGCAAGGCGTCGACCTGTGGCTCAATACGCCGCGCCGGCCGCTCGAGGCCTCGGGAACAAGCGGCATGAAAGTCGTTCTTAACGGTGGCTTGAATCTATCGGTACTCGATGGCTGGTGGGCCGAGGCCTACGACGGCACGAACGGTTTTGCCGTCGGCACGGGCGACACGCACGTGCTCACCGACGTACACGACCGCCTGGACGCCGGCTCGCTGTATCGAGTCTTGGCGGAGCAAGTGATTCCGCTGTTCTACGATCGCGATCAGGACGGCTTGCCGTTGGCGTGGATCAAACGCATGAAGGCGGCCATTCGCACACTTGGCTGGCGCTTCAATGCCGATCGCATGGTGCGCGATTACGTCGAGAAGTGCTACATCCCCGCGGCCGGCGGACGATCAAGTGGCGTGCGGTAACTCTTGTTCGGCCGCCAGTGATTTACGATCGCGATTTCCACTTACTCGCGCTGCGAAGGCCCTTGCTGGCGCTACCTGGTCCGATTCTCCGACATCCCTGCGCATTCAGTGCGCAGGCGCGCAATTTTCTGCCCATTTTTTTTACTAATGCCGTTTGGGCGTTCCGTTAGCCTCGTGTTTGATTCGCTACCTAAAGATTCGGGCTGCCTGGAAATCTACATGTGAAGTGGGGTAAATACGTGAAGACCTCGTTTGCTGTCGCGTTGCCTGCGTGTCGAAAAAATCGCCGGGACAGGCATTTATAACTCCTGTCAGTCCGCTGGGGTTTTCGCTCCCTCCCGATCCAGTTGTTCCAAAAGTAGGGTTTCTAATGGAGGCGGGCGCGCCAAATCCGCACATTCACTATGGGGCTCTTGCGGTTTTTTCGCCTCTCATGCACTCTAGGGTGAACACAGGGTCCAACGGGATGGATCCTGGCCGGATTTCCTTGCTGGTTCGCTAGACCGGCGGCGATACGGCTGCGTTAGCAAGTCACGCACATCGAACGGAGAATGCCAGTGAATTGTTCCCTCCGAGGCACCCTTGTTGCCTCATCCTGCCTCGTTCTTTCTCTCCTGCTCGGCGAGCAGATGGCCCTCGCTGGCCCTCTGGCGCTGGGTCCTGCCGGCGATTTCAACATCTTTGTGTTCGGTGACGACACTCAAGGTAATAGCGATACCGAGGGCCGCGTGGCCGTCGGCGGGAATGCCTTTTTCAGCGGCTCCGGCTGGACCATCGGTAGCGCAATTTCCAGCAGCACGACGAATCTGATCGTCGGCGGCAGCCTCTCGAACCAGTTCAACACGGTCACCGGTAGCGTGCTGGTAAACGGAAACGTCACGTGGCCCGGGCCGTCGATCCATGGCTCGCTCTTTGTGAACGGGAACGCCAACTTCGGCAACAGCGGTGGTCAAATCAACGGCACAGTCGACGTGGTAGGCACGTACACGAAGCCGGCGAACGGTTTCCCGCCCAATCAGAGTCCGCCCACCGTCACGCCGCTTCCTTTCAACTTTGCGGCGGTGAAGACCTCGTTACAGGGCGAATCGACTTACCTGGCCAGTCTCACGCCGAATGGCACGACGACGGTCAACTTTGGTGCCCTGGCGCTCACCGCGACCGGTCCGACGAACAGCTTTTATGTCTTCGACGTCACGGGCGCGCAGATGGCGGCAGCGGCAAGCCACGGACTGAGCATCACGGCTCCTTCTGGTTCGACGGTCGTTGTGAATGTCGACGGCACAAGCGATTCCATGACGAGCATGGGCATCTCGCTCAACGGCGTCGATAACCAGCACGTGCTGTACAACTTTTCGCAAGCGACCAGCTTGACCGTTAATCAGATTGGTATCGAAGGGACGATTCTGGCCCCCAATGCCAACGTGAATTTTGCCGGTGGCCAAATCAACGGCAGCTTGATCGCGCAGAGCGTTACCGGCCAGGGTGAGAGCCATAATCACCTGTTCATCGGCAACCTGCCGACGAACCCGATTCCCGAGCCCTCGACCTTCGTGCTGGCTGCGTGCGGCCTGGCGGCCTTCGCGGGCACGCGTGCGTATCGTGCGCGTCGCCTGGGCTCCTAAGTTTCGTTGGGACAAGCCTGGTATAAACACGGCGTGCCACGCTCAGGCGTGGCACGCCTTTTCTTTTGCGCTACCTTTGTTCCGTTGCCGCTCCTTGGCGATCGCACTACAATGGTTGACATCAGCGACGAATTTGGGTTGCGCGGCATCACTTAAAAAAATGGCCGCCCCCAGCAGGCGGTTCGTTCGCTTTACCTGCCGTTATCTCCTTCCTGCTGGGATCTCGATTATGTCCACGCTGCCATCGGATATTGCAGCTGTTGTGGATACAGATTCACGCATTCTGGATCCGAAGTCCGATCCCGGCGACATGGGCACGTCGAAACTGCCGGGCCGTCACGTCCTTGATATCGAGACGGTGCGCGGTCTCAGCCAGCGCTCCGACGCGCGCGGCCTGTTGCGGTTTGCCACGCACATGGCTTGCTTGTGCGTTACCGGCACGCTGATCTGGCTCGCACAGCCGCACTGGTACTTGATGCTGCCGGCCATGGTCGCGCACGGGTTCGGGATTGTGACCATGTTCGCGCCGATGCACGAATGCATTCATCGTACGGCCTTCAAAAGCCGGCAGTTGAACGACATATTTGGCTGGATCGCCGGCCTTTTGTGTTTTTACAACGCGACCTATTACCGCCGCTACCACACCTGGCATCATCGTTATACGCAGGACTTGGATCGCGATCCGGAGCTTTCGACGCCGCGGCCCCGTCATGTGCGCGACTATCTCGTTCACATCAGCGGCATTCCGTTCTGGTTTGCAAAACCGCGCGAACTGCTCTTGATCGCTACCGGGAAGACGCGGCATCTGCCTTACATCACGGAGGATTCACGGCGCGCCGTGGCACTGTCGGCCGCGGCGCAATTGACCGTCTACGCGGCCGCGATTGCCTTCTCGGTGGCAACACGCAGCACGTTTTTCTTGTATTACTGGTTCTTGCCGGCGCTTCTGGCACAACCGCTCTTGCGAATGTTGCTGATCGTCGAACACACCGGCTGCAGCGAAGATGCGAATGGGCTGACGAATACACGCACCACACTGACGGCCTGGCCGGTGCGCTTGTATATGTGGAATATGCCGTTTCACGCCGAGCATCATCTTTACCCGTCGATTCCTTTTCATCAGTTGCCTGCGGCGCACACCAAGTTGCGCGAACGGCTCGTGCACTTGGCGCCCAGCTACGTGGCGGCCAATCGCACCGTAGTCCATTCGCTCAGCAGGATGGAACAGCACCAAGACGCTACTGGCGTGTAGTCAAGCCCAGAAGGCGTCGCCATGGAGATCTTCGAGCTACCGAATTTCCGCCTGCAGTCCGGCGAAACACTGCCGCACGCGCAAGTGGCCTATCAGACGTACGGCCAGCTCAATGCCGCGAAGTCGAACGCCATTCTTTACCCGACCTCCTACGGGGCGCACCATACAGACATCGAATGGGTGATCGGGCCTGACGGCATCCTCGATTCGTCGCGCTATTTCGTCATCATCCCGAATATGTTCGGCAACGGATTATCGACGTCGCCGAGCAACTTAGGAGACGCGTGGGGTGATAAGCCGTGGCCCACGTTCACGCATATCGACAACGTGGCCGCTCAGCGCCGCCTGCTCGCCGAGGTTTTCGGCATCCAGCGACTGGCGCTTGTCTACGGTTGGTCGATGGGCGGGCAGCAAGCTCTGCACTGGGGAGCGCTACATCCCGAGCAGGTCGAGCGCATCGCAGCCCTGTGCTCGTCGGCCAAAACGTCTGTTCACAACCGCGTCTTCCTGGAAGGACTGCAGGCAACGCTGACGGCCGACACGGCCTGGAATGGTACGCACTTCACGGGTAAGCCCGATCGCGGCCTGCGCGCCATGGGCCGGGTTTATGCGGGCTGGGCCTTGTCGCAAGCCTTTTATCGCGAACAGTTGTACCGCGAAATCGGTTACGCATCGCTGGAAGATTTCCTGGTGCGCGATTGGGAAGCCAGCTTCCTGCGCCGCGATGCCGGCAATCTGCTTTCGATGATCGAGACCTGGAAACGCTCCGACATCAGCGACAACGACCGCTTCGGGGGCGACCTGCGGCGGGCGCTCGCTTCGATTCAGGCGCGGACGCTGATCATGCCGTCGGCAACCGACTTGTATTTCACGGCCGCTGATGCCCAGGCCGAATCGCAACACATCCCGCACGCCCAGTTTCGTTCCATTCCCTCCATTTGGGGACACCGCGCCGGTAATCCCCTGAAAAACCCTGCCGATGCCGCCTTCATCAAAGCAGCCGTGGCCGAGTTGCTCGACTCCTAGCGAGCGCCGCGCGGTTACACGAATCGGAAGTTGCGTCGGCGGGAACCATTCCCAAGGGTGCGGATATGCTCGCCGAGCAAGCGAAAAAACTGGGTATCAAGTATTTTCTCGTGTCGTTTTCGGACCTCTTCGGTACGCAGCGGGCCAAGCTCGTACCCGCCGCCGCGATCGATGACGTCTGCAAGACAGGGGCCGGGTTCGCCGGCTTTGCCACCTGGCTCGACATGACACCGGCCGATCCCGACATTTTCGCCGTGCCGGCGGTGGAAAGTCTCACGCAACTTCCTTGGAAGCCAGAGATCGGCTGGTTGGCCGCCGACTTGTACGTGAACGGCACGCCGCTCGCGCAAGCACCGCGCAACGTGCTCAAACGATCGCTAGCACGACTTGACGAGCAAGGGTACGAATTGCGGACGGGCGTCGAGTGTGAGTTCTTCGTGCTCGCGGCCGATGATCATGCGATAGCCGACCCGCGCGATGCGCAGCAAAAGCCCTGCTACGACCAGCAATCCTTGGTGCGCCAGTACGATCTGATTGCCGAAATCTGCGATTGCCTGCTCGAACTCGGCTGGCAACCCTATCAAAACGACCACGAAGATGCGAGCGGACAGTTCGAGATCAACTGGGCCTACGCTCCGGCGCTTGTCACGGCCGATCGGCAAGCGTTCTTCAAGTACCTCGTGAAATCGCTCGCCGAACGTCGTGGACTGCGTGCCACGTTCATGCCCAAGCCGTTCGATCATCTGACGGGTAACGGTTGCCACATGCATCTGTCGTTGTGGAACCGCACTCAAGGGACGAATCTGTTCCATGACGCGCATGACGAAATGGGACTCTCGCCGCTGGCCTATGCCTTCATTGGCGGGATGCTGCACTCTGCTGATGCCGTGTGCGCGCTGACGAACCCGACGGTGAACTCCTATCGCCGCATCAATGCCCCGGTCACAAGCTCCGGTGCCACATGGTCGCCGAACGTGATTAGCTACGCCGGCAACAATCGGACGCACATGATCCGCATTCCCGCGCCAGGCCGCATCGAGTTGCGCCTGCCCGACGGTTCGGCAAATCCGTACCTCATGGCGGCGGCGGTGGCGGAAGCGGGCCGCGAGGGGATCGCCGCACGGCGCAACCCCGGGCCTGTGCTCGACGCCAACATTTATCGCGACGCCGCGGCGGTCACGTCGTTGCGCACACTGCCCGACAATCTGCTCGACGCGTTGCGGGCCTTGGAGTCCAATACGGTGCTGCGCGAAGGGCTCGGGGCGACGTTCACCGACTCGTACCTGAAGCTGAAACGTGCCGAATGGCGCGATTACGCTCGCTTCGTGTCGCCGTGGGAACGCCAGCACACGCTCGACTGCTGAATGAGTCGCCCTGGCCGCTCGGGACCGCAAAATATCGATATCGAGCGAATCTCCGGCAGTTGCTATCATGCCACCGCGGCCATCCAGGGGTGGGTGCGCGCCAAGGTCCGCCTGACGCCTCGCGGAGCCGCACCGGTAGCGCAGGGATAGTCGCGCCGATTGATGGAACAACCGGCCGTAGGAGCCGCGCAGGACGCTGCATGAGCCGCCATTTCGCTAGAGCCGCACGATGGTGGGCCCTCGCGCTCGCGGCATGCCTTGCGCTGCCGGCTTTCGTCCGAGCCCAGCAAGATCCGAATCACGAGGGGCCGCGCTCTCCTTCAGCCCCCCCCAGCATCTACGCGCGCGTCTCGGCGGTGGAAGCGTTACCCACAGCGACGGCGCCGCCGACAAACCCCTCCTCGTTGCCGGTGGTGCGCCTGCCCCAGGTCGACGGCGGCCGCTCGCCGATCGATCCTTTGCCGCGTCCGTCATCGGCGGGTGTGTCCGCGCCCGTATTCACGCCTGCGGCCGGGGCGCCTGCGCAGAGCAGCATGTGGCTCGTGAGCACACGACGATTGCCCTATGCCGGTGGCAATCCGGTTTCGCCCGACTTCGCGCCGGACGTGAGTCTCTATGTGCCGTCGCGCGGTTGGACCGCGTCGTCGTTCCATGCATTGCTTGCGGCCGGGCATTCGGCGCTAACAACGATTTTTGTTCACGGTAACGACACCCCGCCTGATTTTGCCTTGCGCGGCGGGACGGGCCTGTATGGCCAATTGGTCGAGAATCCGACGGCGCCCGCGCCGCCAACGCGCTTCGTGATCTGGTCGTGGCCTAACGAGAGCACCACGATCCGTGTCCGCAAAACGACACAGGCCAGTGCCGCGCGGCTGGGAATCGAGGGATACTTTCTCGCATGCTGCTTAAGCTGGACGGCTCAGCAGGGGCCGACGAGTGTTGTCGGCTACAGTTCCGGCGCGGGCATCGTTACCGGTGGGCTGCATTTGCTAGGTGGCGGAACGCTGGAAGGGCGCCGGCTGGTCTCGCCCGCTCCGCCAGAGGCCAGCAAAATACACGCGGTGCTGCTTGGCGCGGCCACGCCGAATGATTGGTTGTTGCCGGGCAAGCCGCATGAGTTGGCCTGGACCCAGTTGGAGCGGCTAGTGGTCACGGTTAATGCGAACGATGCTGTGTTGCACTGGTATCCGCTGTTGTGGGGACGGGGAGGGCCTACGGCCCTGGGAGTGACGGGCGTGCTGGATCGGGCACGGCTTGGACCGGCGCAATCGAAACTCGTCGAGCTCGACTTGCGCTCGGCCATGAATCGCAACCATGGGTGGAAGTACTACAGCGCCTCGCCCGAGGTAGCGAATATCCTGCGCTACGAGATGATTTCGCTGCCGGCCTCGCGGGGGCAAGAGATGTCGCTGGCGCGACAGCCGCGATAGTGGCACTGCCGCGAATCTCACGATTCCGTTTCGATCGTCGTTCGCAATTGCTGGACGTACGCGTCCAATAGCGCGCGGCGCTGATCCCGATGGAACGAGCGCGGGTCGCAACGGACGCAAATTGCCATCCGCCCCGCATAGGTGTGAATGGCGAGCGAAACCCGCGTGTCGGGCCGGACGGGCGCGGCGCCCGAGCCACCCTCGAAGGCCAGGTCGCCGCATACGCGCAAGCCGTTGTGCAAGGGGAGGGGTACATTATCGAGCCCCGCGCCCAGATTGCTGAAAATGGCTGTGGCAAAAGGCCACGGGCGCGAAAGCGACCAGCGCAACAGCGCCGGCCAAATGCAGAAGATGCGCAAGCCGGCCTCGAAGTACAGGCCGCGCTTCTGCCGCTTGATTTCCGCCATCTCGTCCTGAATCGAATCCAACAAAGCCGCGCGGTCCCGGCAGTCGCGCGCGCGGCGCGACAAGAACGTGAAGCTGAAGACATTCGCCGCTGGCATGCGGTAGTCTTCGCGCCGTCGCAAATTGGTGGGCACCAGGATACGAATCGGTCGCCGCGCTTCCGTCGTGCCGCGGTTCCACTCGTCGAGCGTCAGAAAATAATCGCGCAACAGCAGGTCGTGAAGCATGACAGAATGCACCGCCGCGATGCGTGACAGTTCAGATGTCTCATGCTCGGAAAGGTGATGCACCAAATCGTCAGGGGCGTGCGACGGTTCACCCGTCGTTGGGTCATGATCATGATTGCTGACGATCGCTGCCTTTTGAACATTCAGCGGCAAGGTCACTCGCAGCAGGCGAAAGAGATCCTTCAGCCGCAATCGCTGCTTGAAGAGCTGATGACCATCGCGATCGCGCAGTCGCGCAGCGTCGACCTTTCGCCAAGGCAGCGGACCCGCGGATCCCAGTGATAAGTGGTCATAGGCCAAAAACAAGTCCATGATGAACTGAAACGCACCCAGCCCATCGACAGCAACATGGTGAAACACGAACTCCCAATCGATCAGATCGCCAGCCTGGCCAATCGTCATCTGCAATCCGCTGCAGGCCGCCCGAGAAAATGCGCTCGCGTGCGGATCGGCAGGTAGCTTGGCCCAATGAATGGGCGGGGGATCTCCCGCGGCCCAGCGCGGCCAGTCGCGGCGGTCATATTCGATCCGCGCCATAAGAAACGGATGCCGCTGCACCGTCAGCGTGAATGCTTGCGAGAACGCCGCTCGGTCGAGCATCCCGCGACTCTGCAAGCGAACGGGAAACGTCGAGGCATACTCGGGGCGATCCTCGAGCAGGTAGTAATACTCGAAAGGCGTGAAGGGCAATGGAAATAGGGAATCCAGTGCAACGCCCGCGCTGGAAGCGTCGCATTCAGTTGACTCGTGCGGCATCACGCCTTTTTCCGCCATCGTGAGCGCCACTTTGGGAGCGGGAGATCGATTTCATGATCCTCTGCCTCCTTGCGCATGTCGAGGGAAAACCCCAGGGCGACCAAGAACCGTTCTGCAAAAGGCGGTCCGAAAGCCGACTCGGCTGGTCGCTGTTTGCGAAAAAATCTCCCCGCGGACCGCAATATTTCGACCCTGCGCACGTTTATTGGGCAGCAGGCGGCGGACAGGAGGGCCGCCCGTGACTTAGACCCTTGGGGGTGCGCGGGACAATGCGATCGGCAGGAGCATCTCGATAGCAACGCGTATTAACCGGCAATACATTCCTTCTCCAGGAGCATTTTCGATGAAGCGATTAGCGTGGTGCGGAGCAATCGTAGCGGTGGCTGTTGCCACCACGGTCGTGGCACAACCTCCGGGCGGAGGCCGCGGCGGACGTGGTGGTCCGCCTGAAGGCGCGCCGGATGGCGGTTTTCGTCCGCCCCCGCCGCCGATCATCGCGGCGCTCGACGTTGACCGCGATCACGTTCTGTCGGCGGAAGAGATTAAGAATGCGCCGGAGGAACTATCAACTCTCGACCGCAATAAAGATGGCAAGTTGTCCGAGGACGAGTTCATGGGGCCGCCGCCAGGAGACAATCGCCGCGGAGCACGCGATGGCGAAGCGCAGCCGCGCCGCGGCCGCAACAATAATCGGCAGCGATTTGACGACCGCGGACCACCGCCCGATGGTCCGCCTGACGGTGGCCCGCGCGGATTTGGTGGACCGCCGGGTGATGGTCCGCGCAGCGGCTTTGGACCTCCAGGACCGCCGAGTCCTGAACAGTTCGTGCAACATGCCCTGCAATTCGACGCCGACAAAGACGGCAAGCTGAGCGCCCAGGAGTTGCGCAAGATGGCGGAGGACCTGGCGAGTCAGGGTCCCCGCGGACCAGGAGGTGCGGGCGGACCGGACGAGGATGGTCCGCCGCGCGGAGATCGCCGACCGCGTCGTCCCGATTAGCCGGAAATGGGGACGGCATATCCGGACGACGCCGAGACTGGCAACCTGCAATTTGCCCAATTCACGAGCCTGGTCGATTCTGGCCGCTTGCGCACCGAAGGTGCCGGCGGCCGGTTCTTTTTCGTGGCAAGGTGCGCTACTTTTGAGGGGTTTTGCGGATAATTCCGCCGCGTTTCGTGGGTGGCCCGCGCGCGATGGTTGACGAGATCGCAATCGGCGGCAATCCTAGACGCAAAGCACGTCTGCCCGCTTCCAGTGCCAACCGCATTCTAAGCTTGCACAACACGTCGCCGTTCGGCGATTCGCAAGCCCAACGGCGCTGAACAGACGCGGGCCCTCAAAACAAAATCGAACGAGATGCCGCCGAGCTATGGGTGCTTCTCTACCTATATCCATTGCCTCCGGATCGCTGCACGCGAGTACCGCGCCGATTCCCATCATTCACCTGTTGCGCGCCTTGGGATCGCACCTGATCGTGTGGCATCACCTGGCTTTTTACGGCCCGGTGTCCGATATCGCCTACACGACCTCGCCGGTGTTTTTTGACTGGCTAGTCGACTACGGGCGGATGGCGGTGCAAATCTTTTTCGTGATGGGCGGATTCGTTACGGCGCGCAAGCTCAGCCGGCCACAGCGCTGGACGCCGCGCGTACTGGGTAGCGAGATCGTCGCCCGCTACCGGCGGATCGGCATTCCGTATTTGGCCGCGCTCGTCGTAGCGGTCGTGGCCAATGAAGTGGCGCGGCGGTCGATGGAACATGAATCGATCTCGGCTACTCCGTCGGTCAAGCAACTGGTGGCGCACGCCGTGTTCTTGCAAGACGTGCTCGACTACGAGCCGCTGACGGCCGGCATTTGGTACCTGGCGATCGACTTTCAGCTTGGGATATTAGCGCTTTTGGTATTGGCCGTCGTACAATGGGCCCGTGGCGGCGGTAGCGACCCGGAAGCAGGATTTCGCGCTGCGCAATGGGTGTTCTGGCCGTTGGCAGGCGTCTCGCTGCTGTGGCTGAACCGCTTCGAACAATTTGACCACTACGCGCTCTACTTCTTCGGCAGCTATTTCACCGGCATGGTCGTGGCCTGGACGCTGGCCGGCCGTTTGCCGCGTTGGTCACTCGTGGCCTATGTCGCTCTGATCGCCGCGGCGCTGGCCGTCGACTGGCGGCCACGTCTGTTCGTATCGGCGGCAACCGCCCTGATGATTTTCGGCGCCGAGATGACACGCGAGCGACGTACGACCTGGACAAGTTGGATCGGCGGGTTGGCGCAGTTCTGGGGCGACCGCTCCTACAGCTTGTTCCTGATCCATTTCCCCGTCTGCCTGGTGCTGACGGCCTGGGTCGCGGACTACGTGGTTGACCGTCCGCACGCGGCGCTTGGCGTGATGATTCTGGAATACGCCGTCAGCCTGATCGCGGCCGTGGCCTTCTATCGACTGATCGAAGCGCGCCGTGCCACGACGCGCAAGTCCACCTTGCCGATGGCGCAGCGACAGCCGGCATAACGCCAGCGAGCTTCGCCTTTACAGCAGTTCGCTGATGACTTGCCCTTCGACCAAGGGCTGCGGACGGCCGACTGGGTCGACCACGTGCGTGACGGCTGGGTCGATGCCGATGTTGCGATAGAGCGTGGCGATCACGTCCTGGAAATGAACGGGCCGCTCGGTGGCGAACTCGCCCAAGCGATTCGTCGCGCCGATCACCTGCCCGGTCTTCATGCCGCCGCCGGCCAAGAGAGCACAGCTCACCTTGGGCCAGTGGTCGCGACCGGCGCCGTTATTGATCTTCGGCGTGCGGCCAAACTCGCCCCACGTGATGACGGTTGTATCTTCGAGCATGCCGCGCGTGGCGAGGTCTTCGATCAATGCGCTAAGACACTGATCGAGCTTGGCCCCGTGATCGCGGACCAGGCCGAAATTGTCGCCGTGGCTGTCCCAACGGCCGTAGCTCAGCGTGACGCAACGGACGCCCACCTCGACCAGCCGCCGGGCAATCAGCAACTGTTCGTTGACGGTCGGGGCTCCGTCGTACTGGAACTTGTACGGTTTGCCGTCTCCGTACCGCGCGAGCACGGCCGGATCTTCTTTGGAAATATCGAGCGCCTCGAGCAACCGGCTGCTCGATAGCACGTTGAAAGCCTGCTGCGTGAACATATCAGCGGCTTGCATGCCGCCGCGTGCGTCGACTTCGCGCCGCATGCGGTCGAAGCTGGTCAAGAGCGCCTTGCGATCGCCCAAGCGGTCGATCGTCACCCCCGTTAGCTTCATGTCGTCCAGCCCGACCCCCTCGGGCTTGAAGCAGCGGTACCCAGGGCCCAAGAAGCCGGGCGTGCCGGGGTCGGACCAGGGAGCGTGGCTCGTCTTTTCTGCCAGGCCCACGAATGCCGGCACCGACGGATCGACCGGCCCGAGCACTTTGGTGGCCACGGCGCCAAGGCTCGGGTGACCGCCCAGCACTTGCAGATCGCGAGGCGACCATCCGGTCATGCACTGCCAGGCATCATGGCCGCCGGTGGCGCCCACCACCGAGCGGATGATCGCGCAGCGATCCATCTGCTTGGCCAAGAGCGGAAACGTCTCGCCGATCTGAATGCCCGGAACGTTGGTGTCGATCGGCCGAAATTCGCCGCGCACCTCGGACGGCGCCTCGGGCTTCAGATCGAACATGTCCTGGTGCGGTGGGCCGCCGGCCAGGAAGATATTGATCACCGATTTATGACGTCGCGCAGGCGCGCTCTGCGTGGCCTGCGCCCGAAACACGTCGGCCAGGTTCAAACTGGTGGCAAAGGCCGAGAGCGCGCCGATCTGCAAGAAGCCACGTCGCGACAGGTTTCTATCTTCTCGGTCCGAAGATCGGCCAAAGATCGTCAGCATGCTCGTTGTTCCGCTGGCAGGTATTTAGGTGGGACGTCTGGCGGGGTCGCATCCCGAGGGACGCGGTACCCATGATCATGCACTTATGCGTGGGGCAAATGCAATACCAATCGCCCGAACGAGGGATGCCTATGTCCGGCCCAGGCCGCCCTCAGCATACCACCAAACCAGGCCGCTCCCTAGCATTTTGGTCCCTTCGCCAGGGCATTTTTTCGCCATGTGATCCACTCGCGCCGCTCAGCGAAAAAGGGCGATCCGACCGAATAGGAAGCACGAATGGCGGAACTACCACCTTGCCGCGACCCGTTTCGGGAGCAATGGAATGGCTCCTGCAT